>NZ_JBEBUX010000132.1:0-11183 GCF_040393045.1 Pollutimonas bauzanensis
GGTTCAAAAGAACGCATGCGCTTGTCCTGCGCGTCCCGCCAGCCGTTGCCACAGCCGCAACTGGCCTGGCCAATGGCCGTACGATCCATCGCAGCCCATCCGTCGTCTGCTTGCCCAACGATTGCCAGCGTCACGCAAAAATGCCAAGCACCCAGCCCGTCCCATCGATATGTCAACTTTCCATATTGCAGCGGGGCAGGTCCTATGAGGCGGTATTGCAGCGACTTTCGGGCCGAGCAAGCCGCACACGAAAGGAGCCCGAATGGGCGGATGAGTGGGGCGATGCGGGTTCGGCGCCGCAGGGCGACGAACCAGGCAACGAGGAGCGCAATACCGCCTCATAGGACCTGACGCGCGGGCTATAAAAATTAACGATAAAACACAGGGCCTGCCACGCGTATCAAGAAAGATTGATGATACGAAACGGGATCTGATACGCGACCGTTTACTCCTTGACCGCCCCCGTCATCCCCGACACGTAATACTCAACAAAAAACGAATACACAATCGCCACTGGCAGTGAGCCCAGCAGGGCCCCAGCCATCAGCGCTCCCCAGTGGTAAACATCGCCTTCGATCAGTTCCGTCACGATACCAACAGGCACCGTCTTGAATTCTGTAGACGAAATAAACGTTAGCGCGTAAATGAATTCATTCCAGGAAAGCGTGAAGGCAAAAATGCCTGCTGATATCAGTCCCGGAACAGATAGCGGAAGAATGATTTTTACCAGTATTTCCCAGCGGGTAGCACCATCGATCAGCGCGCATTCTTCCAGCTCGTAGGGAATCGAACGAAAATAGCCCATCAGCAACCAAGTGCTGAATGGAATTAAAAACGTTGGGTAAGTCAGAATCAGGGCCATACGCGTATCGAACAGCCCCAACTGGAAGACGATGGCGGCCAAAGGAATGAACAAAATCGATGGCGGAACAAGGTAAGCAAAAAATATCCCCAAACCAACTTGCTTGGAGCCCTGGAAGCGTAACCGCTCAATGGCATACGCCGCAAAAACACTGGCTGCCAGGGAAATAAGCGTTGCCACGGTCGAAATCAGTATCGAGTTCCACAGCCAGCCCGGAAAGGGGGTCTCCCAGAGTAGCGTCTTGAAATGCTTCAGGGTTGGGGCAAGCACCCAGAAAGGGTTACCCGAGCTTAGCGCCATCTCTTCATCTGGCTTGAATGCGGTAATTGCCATCCAGTAGAACGGAAACAGCAAGACAAAGACGAAGATGCCTAGCGGGATGTAAATGGTGACCCAGCGCCGGGGCATGGATTGAAGATAATCCATGCCTTGTTTTTCTTCTTGTTGGTCAGTCTTCATTTGTCGCCTCCTTGCTGCCACGCGCGTCGTTGCAGGCCGAAATAGGAAAACATGATGGCCGCCAGCAAGAACGGCACCATCATGATGGCCAGTGCTGCACCTTCTCCCAGAGAGCCTCCCGGAATCGCACGCTGGAATGACAGGGTCGTCATCAGGTGCGTGGCATTGAGCGGCCCGCCGCGGGTCAGTACGTAAATCAGTTGAAAGTCGGTGAAGGTGAACAAGACGGAGAACGTCATGACGACCGCGATAATCGGCGTCAATAAGGGCAGGGTGACATAACGAAACTGCTGCCAGGGCGTTACGCCATCAATAGAAGCCGCTTCATACAAGGCGGGAGAGATGGTTTGCAGGCCGGCCAACAGCGTAATGGCAACAAACGGAATGCCGCGCCAGACATTGGCGACTATGGTTGAAAACCTCGCCATCCATGGGTCGCCAAGGAAATTGATATAAGTGTCTATGAGACCCATTTTGACCAGGGTCCAGCTGATAATCGAAAACTGTGCATCGTAAATCCACCAGAATGCCAGTGCCGATAACGCTGTCGGCACGATCCAAGGCAGCAAGACCATGGAGCGAAAAAACGACTTGAAGGGCAGGTTTTTATTCAGTAGCAGCGCCAGCCATAGTCCGAGGGCGAATTTCAATACACTGGCTACGGCTGTGTAGAACAAGGTATTGAACAGCGCCAGTTGCGCTACGGAGTCGCCAGAAAGATATATATAGTTTTCCAGGCCGATCCATTCGCCGGCCCGACCTATCTTGGCATCCGTGAAACCCAGCCATATGCCCAGCCCTAAGGGATAGGTTAAGAACACCAATAGCAATAAGGCGGTGGGCAGCATAAAAACCAGCCCCAGCCAGTTTCTGTTATTCAGTATGCGAGATAGCATAAACATCCTCGACAAAGTCCGCCTTTACAGCAGCGCAAGATTTGCCGCTGTAAAGGGCTTAAATCGCAGTTTCGTTACCCGCGCCGATTTCTTAGGCCTTGTAATAGCGCTTGGCGCGTTCGGCGGCCTGGGCTGCTGCTTCTTTGGGCGTTTTGGAACCGCTGGCGGCTGCCGCGATCATGTCGAGTACGACATAGTCGGCCATGACTGCCGCAGACGCGGTTCCCAAGGGGCCAGCATGGCCGTTATCCAGCATTAGCGCTGCAGCATCGCGATACACCGTATGCTTGGGGTCTACAGTCCAGATGGGATTGGCCTCGTAGGCTTTAAGCGATTGGCTGACATAGCCTATGGCGGCTTCCATCCAGGGGTTGTACTGGTCTGCTTCCATCATGAACTGCAAGTAGGCCTTGGCGGCGTTCGGGTATTTTGAATACTTGAACAGCATCATCTGTGTGATTTGCATGAGCTCGGTGGGCTTGCCTATGGGGCCTATAGGCAGGTGCGCATGTTGTATGTCTTTGGCCATGGCCTGCCATTTTGGGTCGGTCGAGTTCTTGGCTGCGTAATACACCGAAATGCCATTGGCGGTCATGCTGATCTGGTTATCCAGGAATGCCTTGTTATTAGATGGATCCTGCCAAGAGAGGGTGCCAGGCACAAAGGTTTTGTATAGTTGTTGCGCATATTCCAGCGCTGCCCAGGTTTCTGGCGAATTGATAACTACATTGCCCTTATTGTCGACCATCATCCCGCCGTGCGACCAAAGCAGCCAGTGCGCCCAGTTGTTGCCATCGCCAACGGCTTTACCCAGCGCGAATCCAACCGGTGTGCCTTTGGCCTTAAGTGCCTGGCATAGCTTGAGAAACCCAGCGGTATCTTTGGGAACGCTGTCGAAGCCGGCTGCTTTAACCTGGCTTTCGCGATAGCACAAGGCATTGCCAACGACGCCTAGCGGCAGGGCGATCCATTTATCGCCGCGCATGCCGTATTTCTTGCATACGTCATACCAGCCGCCGTATTTTTTATCCAGATAATTAGCGAGCTCGGACAGGTCAAGCAGCTTGTCGGGATACTGATGCGGGTCATCGAACCAGCCGATGATAATGTCGGGGCCGCTACCTATGTTGGCAGCTACAGCCGCCTTGGGCCTGACGTCCTCCCAGCCTTCGGCATCTATCCGTACTTCAACACCGGTTTTTTCTGTGAATTTTTTAGTGTTGGCGTTCCAGAGATCTTCATCGCCTTGTACAAACCGTTTCCATCGAAGAACCCGCAACTTGGCGCCTTCTTCGGGTTTGTAGATCAGCTCTCCAGGTGCGGCAGCAAATGCATGGTTTCCCATGCTTGCTGCGGCGGTAATCCCTGCTGTAGAAATCAAGAAATCGCGCCTTGTCAGCTTTGTCATGTCTTGCACTCCTTTGGTTATTGGGACAATGTCCCGTACCGCTCTGTTTACATCGTTACAACCTCCTGAAATTACGCTTGCACCAGCACTTTGCCGGATTGTTCATCGAATAAGTGGGTGCGCTGCGGATCGGGCAGCAAATGCAAGATGTCGCCAGCCGTAAAATCGTGGCGTTCGCGAAAAATCGAGATCATGTCTACCCCGCAAAAGCTCGAATAGACTTCGGTATTGGCGCCGGTAGGCTCGACCACGACAACAATGGATTTCAAGCCTGTGTCGGGCTCGCCGATTGATAGGTGTTCAGGGCGTACGCCGTAAATGACTTTTTGGCCGTCAGCGCCTGCGCCATGGGCGCTTTGTGGGGCCGGCAGGCTACTGCCGTCGGCAAATTCAACGTTGGCTCCTGCTGGGTGGCGGCGTAGCGTACCGGGAATGAAATTCATGGCGGGAGAACCGATGAAACCCGCTACGAACAGGTTGGCAGGATGGTCGTAGATATGCAGGGGCTTGCCATGTTGCTCGACGACACCGTCGTGCATGACAACGATTTGATCCGCCATGGTCATGGCTTCGATCTGGTCGTGGGTCACGTATACGGAAGTCGTGCCCAGGCGCTGGTGCAGCGCTTTGATCTCAGCGCGCATTTGTACGCGTAGTTTTGCATCCAGATTCGATAACGGTTCGTCGAATAGAAAAACCTGGGGATCGCGCACGATGGCACGACCCATGGCAACGCGTTGGCGCTGGCCTCCTGAGAGTTGGCGGGGGTAGCGTTGCAGTAGCGCGCCCAGGCCGAGCACTTCCGAGGCTTTGTCGACGCGTTGCTTGATGACGGCCTTGTCGGACTTAGCCAGCATCAGTGAAAACGCCATGTTGTCGTAGACAGTCATGTGGGGGTAGAGCGCATAGTTCTGGAACACCATGGCGATATCGCGCTCTTTTGGCTGTACGTTATTGACGACTTTTTCGCCGATAAGAATTTCGCCTTGCGTGATTTCTTCAAGGCCCGCAAGCATCCGCAGCAATGTGGACTTACCGCAGCCCGAAGGCCCCACAAGCACTGCAAATTCGCCATCCTGGATGGATATGCTTACGCCACGAATGACTTGTGTGCTTCCAAAGTATTTCTGCACCTCGCGAATCTGCACTGATGCCATGCTTTGTTCCTTTTGCCTGGGGGCGGTTAGCTGTCTTCGATGGTCTGCCTTCCTTCTACAACTATGTAAGATGGGCGGCCGTTGAGCGCCCAGTCAATTAGGTTTTGCGCGGCCTTGCGCCGCAATTCTTTTTCAGCCACCGTCGAATAGAAGGCGGCATGTGGCGATAGCAACACACGTGGATGCTGCACAATGCGCGAGTCTACCGCTGGCGGTTCGTGGGGCAGTACATCTAGTGCTGCGCCGTCAAGCCGGCCATTGTCCAGAGTTTCCAGCAAGGCGTCGATATCGACTACCGGGCCACGCGCCGTATTGACTAATACGCTGCCGGCCTGCATTAATCGCAGCATTCGCCTGCTGACGATGCCCCGGGTTTCGTTATTCAGGGGTACATGCACCGATATGGCATCGGCCCGCGAAAAGAGTTCGTCCATACTAACGCGTTCTACATAAGCCGGGAAGTCGCCGTCCAGCAAATAGGGGTCGCAGGCAATAACGTGCTTGAAGCTATTGCGGGCGATATGCGCCATGCGTTTGCCGATACGGCCCAGGCCCAGGATACCTACCGTCATGTCGGAGACCCGGCGCATTGGGCCAGCGGATGAAAAATGCCATTGGCCGGCTTTGACATCGCGATCGTAGAAGGTGATGTGCCGCAGCAAGGAAAGCATCATGGCGAATGCATGTGTAGCGACTTCGCCAACGCCATAGTCTGGTGAATTGCCAACCCAAACGCCGTGTGCTTTGGCATCGTCGGTATTGACGGTGTCAAAGCCGGCGCCGTAGCGGCTAACAATGCGAATTTCGGGCCTGGCGGTGAATACCGCGGCATTGACCGGCGCATATTGAACCAGCAGCCCTTGGCACCCGGCTGACGCTGCGATGACGTCGGCTTCAGTGCGGCATTGTGCTGTAACAACTTCGATGCCTGCTTTACGATACAGGGATTTTTCTAGTTCAAGATCGGGGAAGTCATAATCGGTGATCAGGATTTTCCGGGGCACTATTTGTTGCGGTTCGGTCACTCAAGTTTCCTTTAAGATTGCTGGCGACTACATGGTGGGGCCTAGTACCCAGGGCGCGAATTCGTCTTCGCCGAAACCGTACTCTTCGCTTTTGGTACGTTGCCCCGAGGCGATTTCAATGATGCGTAGCAAGATCTCTGCGCCTTTTTGTTGCACCGTTGTGGCGCCTTCAAGGATTTCCCCGCAGTTAATATCCATGTCTTCGCTCATGTGGCGATACATGCGCGTATTGGTTGCCAGTTTTAGCGACGGCGATGGTTTACATCCATATACCGATCCGCGGCCAGTGGTAAAACAGATGACATTGGCGCCGCCAGCAACTTGGCCGGTGGCCGAGACCGGGTCGTAGCCGGGGGTGTCCATAAAAACCAGGCCATGGGATGTCACCGTCTGTGCGTATTCGACGACATCGGACAAGTTGCTGGTGCCGGCCTTGGCGACCGCTCCCAGGGATTTTTCAAGAATGGTCGTCAACCCGCCTGCCTTGTTGCCGGGGGAGGGGTTGTTATTCATTTCACCGCCTAGACGTTCGGTATATGCTTCCCACCAATGAATGCGGTCGACCAGTTTTTGCCCCACCTCTTTAGAAACCGCGCGGCGTGTCAGTAAATGTTCGGCACCGTAGATTTCCGGCGTCTCGCTAAGTATCGCTGTGCCGCCGTGCTGCACAAGCAAATCCATGGCCGCGCCCAATGCCGGGTTAGCGGTAATGCCGGAATACCCATCCGAACCGCCGCATTGCAGGCCCACGGTAAGGTGGCTTATGGGTACGGGCTGGCGTGTTGCCTGATTGGCAATGGGCAGCAACTCTTTTATGAGCGCTATGCCTTGTTCTATGGTTTTGCGCGTGCCGCCGATATCTTGGATCGTCATGGTGCGCAGGCTATCGGATTCGTTCAGGCCTTCCGCGCCAAGCAGGGACGAGACCTGATTCGATTCACAGCCTAGCCCTATGAACAGGACCGCCGCAAAGTTGGGGTGGCGGATATAACCGGCAGTAACGCGCCGCAAAAGGTCTATGCCTTCGCCTGCGCTGGCCATGCCACAGCCGGTTTTATGCGTAATGGGAACTACGCCATCGACATTGGGAAAGGCGGCAAGGGCGTCGCCGCGGAAGGCTTCGGCAATTTGGCGGCATACGGTGGCCGAGCAGTTGACGCTGCTGATGATGCCTATGTAGTTGCGCGTGGCGACGCGGCCGTCGGCGCGGACTATGCCGTCGAATGTTTTCGCTGTCTCAGGTTTGGGATCGGGCCGTATATCGGCGCAAAACGCATAATCGCGTACAAAATCGTGCATGGCCAGGTTATGCAGATGGATGTGCTGGCCGGGCAGAATGTCGCGGGTGGCAAAACCGATAATCTGGTTATAGCGGCGCACTGGTTCGCCGGAGGAGATGGTTTTGGCAGCCATTTTATGGCCCGCGGGTATCGCATCGGATGATGCAATTTGGTATTCGGGAAAGGCAGTGCCAGGCTTGATGTCGCGTGTTGCGATAAGCACGTCGTCGTTGGGGGTCAGGCGCAGTACGGCAGGTTCCTGATCGCGGCGGCCGATGGAATCGACGGCTATGGCTATTTCTTGTGTCACTGTGAATTCCTGTTAGGAGTACTCAACTCAGTCTATTACACTAGCCGAAACGGGTAAAGTGGTATTACCAGTATGCAGCCCTAGTATTTACCCCAGTGCCTATTGGCTTAAGTCTTTGCAGCATCAAGCTTTATGCGCGTTGGCACGTTTTTAAGTCTGCTTTTTTATCTTGACAAGTGCTTGAGGCTATGGAAATCTAGCGGTTTTGGTCAGACCAATTTATTGGGTTGAACTGGCAAGTTTTCTCTCGAGGAGAGCACGAGTGGCGGAGCGTAATCATTACAATTTTTCAGAGCGACATGCCGTAGTGACAGGAGGGGCGGCCGGAATTGGCCTGGCTATTGCACATCGGCTTGTCGAGGGTGGGGCTACGGTCAGCCTGTGGGATCGTGATTCAGATATGTTGCAAGAGGCATTGAAGACGTTTGGCGAAAGCAAGCCGCATGCGGTCAATGTCGATGTCAAGCAGGAAGACTCCATCAATGCGGCGTGCAGGGCAAGCCTGGAATTTGCCGGCAAGATTGATGTGCTGGTGACCAGCGCAGGCATTACCGGCCCTAACACCACCGTTTGGGACTACCCCGTGGCTGACTGGGACGAGGTCATGAATGTGAATTTGCGCGGTCCATTTCTATGTTGTCGTGCCGTCGTTCCCCATATGCGTGAAAAAGGCTATGGCCGTATCGTCAATATCGCTTCGATTGCCGGAAAAGAGGGCAACCCGAATGCGTCGGCTTATAGTGCTTCCAAAGCAGGGGTCATCGCCCTGACCAAATCATTGGGTAAAGAACTTGCACAAACCGGAATAGGCGTTAATTGCGTAACGCCTGCTGCAGTGCGTACCGCTATCTTCGAGCAAATGACACAGCAGCATATAGACTTCATGCTGTCTAAAATTCCGATGAACCGTTTCGGCAAGACCGACGAAATCGCGGCGTTGGTCGCTTGGCTTTGTTCGGAAGAATGTTCTTTTTCCACCGGCGCGGTATTCGATGTTTCTGGCGGACGGGCAACATATTAATGACCATACAACGATATTCCGCTTCGGAACTGAACCGTTGCGCTACCGAACTGCTTGTTGCCGCTGGAATGGACGCTGAGCTGGCAACGGTTGTTGCGCAAACTCTGGTCGAGGGCGACCTGCTCGGCCATGATACGCATGGCCTGGCTTTACTGGCGCCTTACATCAAGGAAATCGAAAACGGCACAATGGCATTGTCCGGCACCCCGGCGCTGTTATCTGACAGGGGGGCCTCGCTATTATGGGATGGCAAGCGTTTGCCTGGGCCGTGGTTAGTGCACCAGGGGCTGGCTACGCTGGCGCCGCGCGCCCGTGAGTTTGGCAGCGCGACGCTGGTCATACGTCGCAGCCATCATATTGCTTGCCTGGCGGCGTATTTGTTGCGGGCCACAGAGCAAGGCTTGATGCTGGTGCTGGCTTGCTCCGACCCTGCGGTGGCAAGCGTTGCGCCGCATGGCGGCACGCGTGCCGCTTTCACGCCTGATCCGATCGCGGTAGGGATTCCAACGTCGGGTACGCCATTTTTGGTCGACATTTCTTCTTCGATCGTCACTAACGGGATGAGTGCCCGCTTGCACAAGGCGGGCGAGCAATTCGATCAAGAATGCATGCTTGATGCGGATGGCAGACCTAGTCGCGATCCGGCTGTCCTTGCCAGCGACCCACCCGGCACCATCTTGCCCTTGGGCGGCGTACAGTCTGGCCATAAAGGCTTTGGGCTGGCATTGATGGTAGAGGCCTTAACGGGGGGCCTGGCTGGCCATGGCCGCGCTGATCCGCCGTTAGGCTGGGGCGCTACGGTCTTCATGACGCTTTACGATCCCGAAGCATTTGCCGGGACCGGCGAATTCATGCGCCAGACCGATTGGATCGCCGATGCATGCCGAAGCAATCCGCCTCGTCCGGGCATAAGCTCGGTACGCATGCCCGGCGACCGGGGCATGGCTGCCAAGGATGAGCAAACCCGTCTGGGCATTGCTTTGCATCCCACGATTCCCTCCATGCTGCAAGATTGCGCGAAACGCTACGGCGTCGCCTTTCCCCAGGCAATCGATGGTTAAATGTAGGCCCTTGCAGCAACCTATTCGCAGTGTGTAAATCTAATGCCTATCAAGGTTATCGAACCCCCGCGCCTTTACCGGCAGATTAGTGATCAGTTACGTACACTGATTCAGGCTGGCGAATTTCCCGTGGGATTTCGCCTACCATCCGAACGTGACTTGTCCGTCCAGCTTGGCGTTAGCCGGCCGTCGTTGCGCGAGGCGCTTATCGCCCTTGAGGTGCAAGGGTATATCGAGGTGCGCCTGGGGTCGGGTATTTATGTGTGCGAACCCCCGCCGCCCGCCAAGGCTAGCCTGGACCTTTCGGGCGAAGAGGGCCCTCTGGAGCTGATACGCGCCCGAATATTGCTGGAGGGAGAGGTGGCGGCGACAGCTGCCAAGGTGGCGCGCAAGCGTCATTTTGACGCTATTGCAGAAGCGATAGACATGATGGAAGCGGATGCCCGTGCCGGGATAAAGCCATTAGAGGCCGATCGTCTGTTTCATGTCCGCATTGCCGAAGCCACAGGCAATAGCGTGTTGGTGGATGTGGTCAAGCGTCTATTCGATTTTCGATTGGGACCTTTGTTCAACCAGCTGGATCGCCATTTCGAAACCAATGATGTTTGGCAGGACGCCATACGCGAGCACAGGGAAATACTGCAGGCATTGCGCAGTAAGAATCCTGACTTGGCTCGGGCGGCCATGCAGCACCATATGGGGATCGCATTCAAACGGCTGACCTCAAGCCTTGTCGATGCGAAGGGGCGGGGGAAGCGTTCTTCACCTCTCTGAAGTACGTACGCGAGGCCTTGGTGCTACGAAGTTTCCACGACGGACTAATCCCGGCCACTCCTTATTAATTGGGTCGGCATGCACCATATAGTGAGTGTCCCTTACGCATTGCCGGGATCCCTCATGAACAAATACGATGCTAGTTACCGCCTGTTGTTCAGCAACCCTTTGATGGTTAAGAGCTTGTTTGAAGGCATACTGCAGGCGGCTAGCCCGGATCTCGCATTGCCTGCAGCCATTGAGCTGGATTGGAACCGTGCCAAGGCCTTGTCTGGCAGTTTTATTACTAAGGACCTACGTCAGCGCCATAGCGATTGCGTCTGGTGCATCCCTCGCACTTCTGGCGCTGATCTGCATCTGTTGTTATTGCTGGAGTTCCAGTCTTCCAACGACACGCATATGGCATTGCGGATTACTATTTATGTGCTTTTACTATACGAAAGCCTGATCAAACAAAAGAAGATTTTACATGGCGACCCCTATCCCTTGGTATTGCCCGTGGTGTTGTATAACGGCGTAACGCGCTGGGCGGCGGCCACGCGTCTGGCCGAGAAGTTCGAAACAAGTGCGGCGCTGTCCGGCATTTTTCCAGATGGTGGTTATATCCTGGTGGATGAGGGTGAGTTATTACGGAAGGGGAAAGTACCTCAAGCTGGATTGATGGGCCTATTGATCCGGCTAGAGCATTGCCAAAGTATTGAGCAATTACAGCAACTGGTGCAAACTGTCATTACACAGACGGCTGATCCCGTATATGCATCCGTGCGCGATGCTTTGTTAGAATGGACCAAGCATGTGCTGTGGCCTCGCAATGTCAAAGGCCGGGATGCTAGTGCCATCAACAACTTCCAGGAGTTTAATGCCATGTTAATTGAAGGTCATGTCTCGTGGACAGACAAGCTGCTGATGCAGGGCATGCAAAAAGGCATG
>NZ_JBEBUX010000133.1:0-11163 GCF_040393045.1 Pollutimonas bauzanensis
AACTACCGTGGCAGCGTACTTTCCCCCATCAGAAACTCATCCACCGACCGCGCGCACTGCCGACCCTCGCGAATCGCCCACACCACCAGCGACTGCCCGCGCCGCATATCGCCAGCCGCGAACACCTTCTCGACATTCGTAACGTAATCATCCGTATTGGCGCGTGCATTGCCGCGGCCGTCCAGATCTACGCCGAAGGCATCCAGCACATTCTTTACAGGTGAAACGAAACCCATGGCCAGCAGCACCAAATCAGCAGGCAGCTCGAATTGCGAACCTTCCACTTCACGCATTTTCATCTGGCCTGTTGCCTTGTCCTTGAACCACTCCACACGAATGGCGATCAGTTTTTCCACTTTGCCGTTCTTGCCTTCGAACGATTTGGTGGCGACTGCCCAGTCGCGCTCGCAGCCCTCTTCGTGCGAGGACGATGAACGCAGCTTGGCGGGCCAGTATGGCCATGTCAGCGCTTTGTCTTCCGTCTCGGGCAGCTTGGACATCAGTTCGAATTGCGTGACAGAGGCTGCGCCGTGCCGATTGCTGGTGCCTACGCAGTCGGAGCCGGTATCGCCGCCACCGATGACGATGACGTGCTTGTCTTTGGCGGTGATTTGTTTGCTGACGCGGTCGCCATTACAGGCCTTATTCTGCTGACGCAGGAAGTCCATGGCATAGTGAATGCCGCGCAGTTCACGGCCCGGCACGGGCAGGTCGCGCGGGTTCTCGGCCCCGCCAGTCAGCACGACGGCGTCGAACTCTGCCTGCAGCGATTCGGGGGTGCGAGTGTTCAGGCCATCTTCGGCATGTTCGGCGGCGCCCACGTAGGTGGATGGGCAGAATTCCACGCCTTCGGCTTCCATCTGGGCAAGCCGGCGGTCAATGTGGGACTTTTCCAGTTTGAAGTCGGGGATGCCGTAGCGCAGCAGGCCGCCGATGCGATTGCTTTTCTCGAATACGGTAACGGAATGCCCTGCGCGAGCCAGTTGCTGCGCGCAGGCCAGGCCAGCCGGTCCGGAGCCGACAACGGCCACTTTCTTGCCGGTTTTGCGTGCTGGCGGCTGCGGAATCACCCAGCCTTGTTGCCAGCCTTTGTCGATAATGGCGTGCTCGATGGACTTGATGCCCACCGCGTCATTGTTGATGTTCAAGGTACAGGCCGCTTCGCAGGGGGCGGGGCATACGCGCCCAGTGAATTCCGGAAAGTTGTTGGTGGAGTGCAGCACATCGAGTGCGCTGCGCCAGTTTTGCTGGTAAACCAAATCATTCCAGTCGGGAATGATATTGTTGACTGGGCAGCCGCTGGTGCAGAACGGTATGCCGCAATCCATACACCGTGCGCCTTGTTGCTTGGCTTCGGTGTCGGTCAGGGTGTGGACGAATTCCTTCCAGTTTTTAACGCGTTTCAGCGGTGCTTCGTAGGTCTCTTTGACGCGCTGGAATTCAAGAAAGCCGGTAACTTTGCCCATGTCTTTTCCTTAGGCCGCAATTTGTTGTGGATTGACCGCGCGCCAGAGTTCGCCCAGGGCGCGCCGGTATTCGATGGGCATGACTTTGACGAACGACATGCGTGCGCGAGCCCAGTCGTCGAGCACATCGCGAGAACGGAAGCTGCCGGTGTGTCGATAGTGGCCTTCGACCAATCGCCGCAAAATCGTTTCGTCGGTTTCCCGCTCGCCGCCGCGGATCGCGCTGTGCCAGGTTTCAATTTGGCCCAGTTCGCTCTGCTCGTCATGGGACAGCAGCCTTTCGAGCTCGACCATGGACAGGTTGCAGCGGCGCCGGAAGGTGTTGTCGGGATCCCAGACATAGGCCACGCCGCCCGACATGCCGGCTGCAAAATTGCGCCCCGTGGCGCCAAGCACCACGACTGTGCCGCCTGTCATGTATTCGCAACCGTGGTCGCCGGTCCCTTCTACGACGGTGGCAGCCCCCGAATTGCGTACGGCAAAACGTTCGCCCGCCACGCCATTGAAGTAGGCCTCGCCCGACAAGGCGCCATACAGCACGGTGTTGCCGGCGATGATGTGGTCGGGGCCGAAGCCGCGGAAATCATTGGGTGAACGTACGATGATGCGGCCGCCCGATAGGCCTTTGCCCACATAGTCATTGGCTTCGCCGACCAGGTCCAGGGTGATGCCGTTGGCCAGGAAGGCGCCAAAGCTTTGGCCGGCCGCGCCGTTGCACTGAATATGTATGGTGTCGTCGGGCAGGCCTTCGTGGCCGTAGCGCGCCGCCACGACGCCGGATAACATCGAGCCGATGCTACGGTTGCGGTTGCGTACCGGTGTGATGAAAGACACTTTCTCGCCGCGTTCGATGGCCGCTTTGCTGCGTTCAATTAACTGATGGTCCAGGGCGTGATCCAGCGCATGATCTTGTGTCTGGGTTTGATATAAAGGGGTGGTGGTAGCCACTGCGTGGAAGACGCGACTGAAGTCCAGACCTTGCGCTTTCCAGTGCTCGATGCCGGGACGCATATCCAGCAGGTCAACGCGTCCGATAAGCTCATCAAAGCTGCGTATGCCGAGTTGCGCCATGATTTCGCGCACTTCTTCAGCAACGAAGAAGAAGTAGTTCACCACGTGTTCAGGCTTGCCCTGGAATTTCTTGCGCAGCAGCGGGTCCTGCGTAGCAACGCCTACCGGACAAGTATTCAGGTGGCATTTGCGCATCATGATGCAGCCTTCGACGACCAGCGGCGCGGTTGCAAAGCCGAATTCATCAGCACCCAGCAAGGCGCCGATAGCGACATCGCGGCCGGTTTTCATTTGCCCGTCGGCCTGCACGCGGATACGGTTGCGCAAGTTATTCAGCAGCAAGGTTTGCTGTGTTTCGGCCAGGCCCAATTCCCATGGTGTGCCGGCATGCTTGATGGATGAAACGGGGGATGCGCCTGTGCCGCCATCATGGCCGGCAATGACCACGTGGTCGGCCTTGGCCTTGGCAACGCCTGTGGCCACGGTGCCTACGCCCACTTCCGATACCAGCTTGACCGAAATCGACGCTTTGGGATTCACGTTTTTCAGGTCATGGATAAGCTGGGCCAAGTCTTCGATAGAGTAAATGTCGTGGTGCGGTGGGGGCGAAATCAGCCCCACGCCTGGCACGGAATAACGTAGTTTGGCAATGTATTCAGATACCTTGTGGCCAGGTAATTGCCCGCCTTCGCCAGGCTTGGCGCCTTGGGCCATTTTGATCTGAATCTGATCGGCGCTGGACAGGTATTCGGCCGATACGCCAAAGCGTCCCGACGCAACCTGCTTGATGCGCGAACGTAAAGAGTCGCCCGCGGTCAGCGGCACATTGGCTTCAATACGGTCCGAGCCCAGGAACGATGCCAGCGTATCGCCTTTCTTGACGGTGCTTTTGCCGGCGCGCATTTCAGCGCGGTAGCGAAGTTCGTCCTCGCCACCCTCGCCGGTGTTGGATTTTCCACCAATGCGGTTCATGGCAACGGCCAGCACAGTATGGGCTTCGGTCGAAATCGAACCCAACGACATGGCGCCGGTGGCAAAGCGTTTTACGATGTCCTTGGCTGGCTCGACCTCGTTCAGCGGAATGGCGCGCGCCGGATCTACCTTGAACTCGAACAGGCCGCGCAGCGTCATGTGGCGGCGCGACTGGTCGTTGACCAACTGGGCGTATTCCTTGTACGTGCTGTAGTTATTGGCGCGTGCGGCATGCTGCAATTTGGCAATCGAATCGGGCGACCACATATGGTCTTCGCCGCGCACTCGCCAGGCATAGTCCCCACCCGCTTCCAGGGCGTTGCTGAGTACAGGGTCGTTGCTGAACGCGGCCTTATGCAGGCGCAGGGCTTCTTCGGCTACTTCAAAAATTCCTATGCCTTCGATATTGCTTTGCGTGCCGGTAAAGTATTTGTTGATCAGGCTGGAGTGCAGCCCGACCGCCTCGAAAATTTGCGCACCGGTGTAGGACATATAGGTCGAAATGCCCATCTTGGACATGACCTTGTTCAGGCCTTTTCCGATCGCCTTGATGTAGTTCTTGATGGCGGTTTCGGGCTGGTCCATCATGGCCAGCGACTCTAGTGCAAGGTAGGGGTGGATGGCTTCGGCGCCATAGCCACCCAGCAGTGCAAAGTGGTGTACCTCGCGGGCCGAGCCGGTTTCCACCACCAGTCCTGTCTTGGTGCGCAAGCCAGCGCGGATCAAATGCAGGTGGATGGCTGATGTGGCCAGCAGCGCGGGAATGGCCACGCGTTCGCTGTCGATATTGCGGTCGCTGATCAACAAGATGTTATAGCCGCTGAGCACCGCGTCGGCGGCATTCGAACAAAGCGAGGCGATACAGGCTTCAATGCCATCGGGGCCCCAGGCCGTGGGGTAGGTGATGTCCAGTTCGAAGCTGCGGAATTTGTGCGCGGTGATTTTCTCGATGTTGCGGATCTGCGCCATGGCGGCCACATCCAGCACGGGTTGCGTCACTTCCAGGCGTAGCGGCGGATTGACGTTATTGATATCCAGCAGATTGGGCTTGGGGCCAATGAATGACACCAGCGACATGACTAACTGTTCGCGTATCGGATCGATAGGCGGATTGGTCACCTGGGCGAACAATTGCCGGAAGTAGTTATAGAACGGCTTGGATTTGTTGGACAGCACGGCAAGCGGCGCGTCGTTGCCCATGGAGCCCATGGCTTCTTCGCCGGTAGCGGCCATGGGTTGCAGAATGAATTTGTAGTCTTCCTGCGTCCAGCCAAAGGCTTGTTGGCGGTCCAGTAGCGATGCGGTCGCTATAGGGGCGTCGTCCAGTTTTTGCGTCGGCAGCGATTCCAGCTTCATGCGCAGACGTTCAATCCATTGCCGGTAGGGGCGGGTGTTGGCTAGCTGCGACTTGATTTCCGCGTCATCGATAATGCGGCCTTGCTGCAGGTCGATCAGGAACATTTTGCCTGGTTGCAGGCGCCATTTCTTGACGATGCGGTGTTCGGGAATGGACAGGGTGCCGGCTTCGGAAGCCAGGATCACCATATCGTCGTCGGTAATCAGGTAGCGCGCGGGGCGCAGGCCATTGCGATCCAGCAAGGCGCCAATCTGGCGGCCATCGGTAAAGGCAATGGCGGCGGGGCCATCCCAGGGCTCCATCATGGCAGCATGGTATTCGTAGAACGCCCGGCGGTTTTCGTCCATGTCGGTGTGCTGTTCCCAGGCTTCGGGAATCATCATCATCATGGCGTGCGCCAGCGAATAACCCGACATCACCAGCAGTTCCAGGCAGTTGTCGAAGGTTGCCGTGTCAGACTGCCCTTCGTAGACGATGGGGTACAGCTTGGGCAAGTCTTCGCCCAGTACCGCCGATTGCATGGCGCCTTCGCGGGCGCGCAGCCAGTTGAAGTTGCCTTTTACCGTGTTGATTTCGCCGTTATGCGCGATCATCCGGTAAGGGTGAGCCAATGGCCAGGCGGGGAAGGTGTTGGTGGAAAAGCGTTGGTGGACCATTGCCAGCGCCGATACCGCGCGGCTATCGGCCAGGTCGCGGTAGTAACTGCCTACCTGGTTGGCCAGCAACAAGCCTTTGTACACCACGGTGCGTACTGAAATCGACGGTACAAAATATTCTTGTCCGTGCGCCAGCAGCATATTCTGTATGGCATGGCTGGCGGTTTTGCGGATGACGTAAAGTTTGCGCTCTAGCGCGTCGGGCACCATGATGTCGTTGCCCCGGCCTATGAATAGCTGGCGTATGACCGGTTCACAGGCGCTCACGGTTGGCGACATGGGCATATCGCGGTCGATGGGCACATCACGCCATCCCAGTACGACCTGGCCTTCGTCGCGCACGGCGCGTTCCAGCTCTTGCTGACAGGCCAGGCGCGAGGCCATTTCCTTAGGCAGGAAAACCATGGCTACGCCATATTCATCGGGCGGAGGAAGCTCAACGCCCAGGATGGCCATTTCCTGGCGATACAAGATATCGGGAATCTGGATGAGTATGCCGGCGCCATCGCCCATGAGCTCGTCAGCACCCACCGCGCCGCGGTGATCCAGGTTTTCCAGGATCTTCAACCCTTGCTGGATGATAGCGTGGCTTTTGCGGCCTTTGATATTGGCCACAAATCCCACGCCACAGGCGTCGTGTTCATTGTTGGGGTTATATAAACCCTGGGCGGACGGTTTGGTCGTGGTGGTTAAAGACTTGGACATAAGGAGGCTCACAGGTCGATTGGCACGCCGGGTGGGCAAGCGACTGGCCGGACAGCAGTCTGGCGGTGCGCTGGGCGCTTTTGGTGCGGTGCAATAACTGAAAGATACTGCCGGAAAGTCCGTTTTACAAGAAAAACAAATAGGGTATGTCCCTATTTATTGATTTGTCAGTTTATATGTGACATAATTGGGGACGCACTTAAATCATTGATTATAAAAGGAGAAATAAAATGATATTAAAACAAATTGCGCTTATGACCAACAGGCTTATGCTGGGAAGCAAGCAAAAAAAATTGTTGTCGACCGGAAAAAAAGCTGCACGATTGCAACGTGCAGGGCAAAAAACCAACCATGGCGACCACAAGCTTGATGGCGGCATGGGGGTTGTGTTTTTCGGGTCGCAGGTTCGCGCTTCGCGCTAATCAGGCCTGTTCAACTCCGCGGGCACCAGTTTTCGTGGTCGCCCGCGGGGGGCTGGCGATATGCGCCGTGACGCCTGGGTTTGAAGTCGGGCCAGAAATACGGATTCGCCCAGTACCCATTGACCAAAGAGCGCCTGCTGAATCCGCAGGCTCTGCGCCGCAGACAAGCCCATCCCCATCCGTTCTCTGTATCGTGCCTGCCGTGCAAATGGCGTATTACCGTCTTCCCAATAATCGTTGTGATCGGTAACCAGTGCATCGTTGCGCGTATGTAAACCTGTGTGCCCCGCTGCAGACGACCACGGCCAGTTCTCGGCCTTATCCACATAATGCAGTTGGACGGGCAGGGATTCCAGCCACATCAGTGCGGGCAGCACCCAGCGGCCAGGTTCAATCAGGGCGCTGCGGTACCGGCCCGTAAACACACGTCCGTGCCGAATGCGCGTCGCCATACGTCGCCCTAGGGCCTGCATGAGTTTAGACAGGCTTAGCGCATCAGGCGGGGTGGCCAGCAGAGTGATGCGGTCATTCAATAGCAGCCAGCCATGCAATGCCACTTTGTGTTCCCGAGCGTCTTGTTCCAGCCAGGCCAGTAATTGGTTTAGTTCGGCAACTGGAGCGGGATCAGAGACGGCTGCCAGCGGGTGCGCAAATTCCGCTTGCACAAGTTGCGGTATTTGTGGGGCGTAAAGGCGTGGCAATCGGGCCATAACAGGCGAACAGCTAAAAGAGGCGTGGCCTCTATTCTAGTTAAATTTCATGCGGGTTGATTAATTCGACATTAAAAAAGGGAATGTGGTTTCAAAAAAAGCTGTCATGGATTATCGTGACTTGATTCCATATTCAGGAGCCGGCAGCGTTGCGGCTCACCTGTTCACTAAGGGGTAGGTTTATGCAGTCTGGTCAATCCGGTCAACAAGCGGCTGATGCCGCCCGATTCCATATACGCAAAGTGGCGGTGTGCGGCGCCGGCGTCATGGGGGCCCAGATTGCCGCGCATTGCGTCAATGCGGGCGTGCCTGTCGTGTTGTTCGACCTGCCGGCCAAGGAAGGCGACAAGAATGGCATCGCTAAAAGAGCCATCGCGCAGTTGGCCAAGATTAATCCTGCCCCCTTGGGCATCCCGGAATTGGCGGCATTGATTACACCCGCCAATTATGACGACGATTTGCATCGCCTGGCCGATTGTGACCTGGTCATCGAAGCCATCGCAGAACGTTTGGACTGGAAGCGCGATCTTTATCAGAAGCTGGCGCCTGCCCTTAAGCACGATGCAATCATTGCCAGCAATACGTCGGGGCTGTCGATTACAGAATTGGCCGCGGCCTTGCCCGAATCCTTGCGTCACCGGTTCTGCGGCGTGCATTTTTTCAATCCGCCGCGCTATATGACGCTGGTCGAGCTGATTCCTACTTCGCACACCGAACCCAGGTTGCTGGATTTGCTGGAAACCTTTTTGGTGTCGAACATGGGTAAAGGGGTAGTGCGGGCCAAGGACACCCCCAACTTTATCGGTAACCGCATCGGGGTCTTCGGCATCCTGTCGGTATTTGCGCAAGCCGAGAAATTCGGGCTGACTTACGAACTGGTCGATGACCTGACGGGCGCCAAATTAGGCCGAGCCAAGTCTGGCACTTTTCGCACGGCAGACGTGGTCGGGCTGGACACGCTGGCCCACGTTATACGCACCATGCAAGATCAGTTGCCTGGCGATCCGTTTCACGCGCATTTTGGCGTGCCGCCTGTCGTGGCCGGACTGATAGAAAAAGGGGCGCTGGGCCAAAAAACTGGCGCGGGATTTTATCGCAAGGAAGGTAAATCCATATTGCGACTGGATCCTGCCAGCCAGGAATATGTGGCAGCCGACGCGAAGATCGACGAGGAGGTTGCGGCCATTCTTGCCGAGCGCGATCCCGCCAAGAAACTGAAAGCCTTGCATGAATCCAGTAATCCGCAGGCGCAGTTTCTGTGGGCCATATTGCGTGATAGCTTTCACTACAGCGCTGTCCATTTGGCTGATATTGCCGATACTGCGCGTCAAGTGGACCTGGCCATGAAGTGGGGCTTTGGCCATGCCCAGGGTCCGTTCGAGATCTGGCAGGCGGCGGGCTGGCAGGACGTGGCCGGCTGGATCACCCAGGATATCAAGGCGGGCAAGACCTTGTCTGATGCGCCCTTGCCCGAGTGGGTCTTGCGTGGCCCAGTATGGGAGGCGCAGGGCGTGCATACCGCAGCCGGGTCATGGAACCCACACGAAAAACGGTTCGAAGGCCGAAGCGTTCTACCTGTATATCAGCGGCAAATCGGTGCGCCACGGCTTGTGGGCGAAGCCGTCAGCTTAGAGCCTTCGGTGGTCTACGAGGATGACGCGGTTCGTTGCTGGACCTTGCCGGCGCCGCATCCTGGCGATGTCTTGATTCTGTCGTTCAAAAGTAAAATGCACACACTTAGTCCCGGCGTGGTGCGCGGAATAATGCATGCGGTTGACCTGGCCGAGGCCTCGTTCAAAGCCTTGGTTATCGGGCAGCTGGACGACCCTTTTTCAGCGGGCGCCGATCTTAAGGCGATGTTGCCGGCCTTTGTGCAAGGTGGTGCTACCGCGGTAGAGCCCATAGAACGCGAAATGCAGGACATGGTTTTGCGTCTGCGCTATGCGCAAGTGCCAGTGGTGGCCGCTCTGGCTGGCCTGGCTCTGGGCGGCGGCTGCGAGCTGTCAGTGCATTGCGCAAGGCGTGTTGCTCATTTTGAAACCTACATTGGCTTGGTCGAAGTCGGCATCGGCCTGGTGCCGGGCGCTGGCGGGCTGACATTTTGCGCGCGCAGGGCGGCCGAACTCCAGGCCGAAGCGGCGCCCGACGCGCCCTTGCTGGCTTTTGTGAAAAAGTTTGCTTTGGCCGTGGCCAGCGCCCAGGTATCGAAGTCCGCGCTGGAGGCCCGGAAAATGGGTTACCTGCAGTCATCGGATCCTGTTGTCATGAATCGCCACGAACTGCTGTATGTGGCGGTTCGAGAAGCGAGAAATCTGTCAGAGACGGGTTGGCGCGCGCCGCTGGCGCAACGTTTCCCGGTGGCGGGCCGCGATGGCATCGCCACGCTCAAGGCGCAATTGCTCAACATGAAGGTGGGCGGCTTTATCTCTGATCACGACTTTACTGTGGCCGAAAAAGTGGCCTATGTCATATGCGGGGGCGATGTAGATCCGGGCTCTCTTGTAGATGAAGCATGGATGCTTAAGCGCGAGCGTGAAGCGTTCCTGGAGCTGCTGGTCCTGCCCAAGACGCAGGAGCGCATTGAGGGCATTCTTAAAACCGGCAAGCCCGTTCGCAACTGATGTCGCGTAGTCCGACACCTACGCCAAGCAAATAACACACGGAGTCAGGCATGACCACTTTGCAACAAGCCTATATCGTCGCGGCAACGCGCAGCCCCATAGGCAAAGCGCCTCGCGGCTTTTTTTCGCACACGCGGCCCGACGACCTCTTGGCCACCGTCATCAAAGGCTTGTTGGCGCAGGCGCCGGGCCTGGATCCGGCCGCGATTGAAGACGCCATTGTCGGCTGCGCCATTCCGGAAGGCCCGCAAGGCTTGAATGTGGCTCGCATAAGCGCGCTGCTGGCGGGTTTGCCGTCGTCGGTGGCGGGGGTTACCGTGAACCGTTTTTGCGCGTCGGGTTTGACGGCCATTGCCATGGCGGCCGACCGGATACGTGTGGGCGAAGCGGATGTGATCCTGGCTGCAGGCACCGAGTCCATGAGCCTGGTGCCGACGATGGGTGTAAGCACCTCGTTCAGCCCGAAAATTTTCGCCAATGACGAGAATCTGGGCATAGCCTATGGCATGGGTTTGACGGCTGAACAAGTGGCCACGCAGTGGAAGGTATCGCGCGAAGATCAGGATGCTTTTGCGTTACAGTCCAATCAGCGCGCCATTGCAGGCCAGCAGGCAGGCGAATTTGCCGACGAGATCTTGCCTATTGATGTCGTCAGCCGCAGTCCCGATCTGGAAAGCGGGGAAATTGTGGTCCGCCATAAAACGGTATCGCTGGATGAAGGGCCGCGCGCGGAAACCAGCCTGGAAGCTTTGGCAAAGCTGCGTCCAGTTTTCGCTGCCCGGGGTAGCGTTACGGCAGGCAATAGCTCACAGATATCCGATGGCGCAGGTGCGTTGCTGGTGGTGTCGGAAAGGGCGCTCAAAACCCATAACCTTACGCCGCTGGCGCGTTTCGTGTCGTTTGCGGTGAAAGGCGTGCCGCCGGAAATCATGGGTATAGGGCCTAAAGTAGCCATTCCGCACGCGTTGAAGCTGGCCGGACTAAGGCAGGATCAGATGGGCTGGATAGAGCTCAACGAAGCCTTTGCGGCGCAATCGCTCGCAGTCATCCGCGATCTCGGCCTGGATCCCGATGTCGTTAATCCGCTGGGCGGCGCCATTGCCTTGGGCCATCCTTTGGGCGCTACCGGCGCCATCCGCGCTGCAACGCTGATTCATGGCCTGCGCCGCCGCAATCTGGAATACGGCATGCTGACCATGTGCGTGGGTACAGGCATGGGGGCTGCGGGGATTTTCCAGCGGGT
>NZ_JBEBUX010000134.1:0-11134 GCF_040393045.1 Pollutimonas bauzanensis
GAAATGCTCGATTTCTGCGCCGAAAAAGGTATCGTTGCCCAGATCGAGATGATTCCCATCCAGAAGATCGAAGAGGCATATGACCGCATGCAAAAGAGTGACATCAAATACCGGTTCGTGATCGACAATACGTCGTTGTCGGCTTAAGCCACAGAGCTGCTTTGCACGATGCCATAAGCGCGAAGAAAAACATTCACGATGTAGCAGGCCTTGCGCTCGGCTTCGGCATCGCTCATTTCGCAACTTGCGCCCAGCAGGTTGCAAATCAAATCAGTGTGGCAAAGATCGCGCAAGTGCATAGCCATCATGTCCGGGTCTGCGACAGGCAAATTTCCTTGCTCCATTTCGCGGCGCAGAACGTCGGCAATTTCCAGCCAGGGTTCGTGCGTACCCATTTCATAGAAGCGTCGGCCAATGTCCGAGGTGTTGCCCACCGAGATGGCGACCCTTAATATTTGTATGGTTTCCGCTGAGTTAATCAACTTCAGCAACGAAACGACAAAAGTGTGCAATTGGGTGGTGAGGTCGTCCGACTGTTGCAGAAGGAGCCGAACCTCTTGGGCATATCTGTCTGCGGAGGCCAGCATGGCTTCGAGCAGCAATTCTTCTTTGGAAGAAAAGTGGTTGTATAGCGTTGCCTTTGATCCACCGACCCGAGCCGCTATCTGAGACATTGACGCCGCGTCGAATCCCACCTCGCGAAATAGCGCTAATGCAACATCCAATATAGCGTCGTGGCGGGTGGCACTTTTCACTTTCATCGTTTTATCCATATTTATAGTACCGACCCGTACAGTTTTGCTTGACGGGGTAACTTTGTCAAGTATAAACTGACCGTACTGTACAGTATTGAGTGGATGCATTGCCGTCCCATTTCGCAAACAAAAAATCGAGTCCTAATCCTGATGAAGCCTTACCACGCCCACCCGCTACTTAAAGCACTCGCGATAGCTTCCAGTGCGATTCTCGTTGCCGCCTGCAGTAAACCGGCCGCAGAACCAGTCGCCGCAGTTCCTGAAGTCACTGTACAAACCATCGCTTCTCAGTCGGTGTCGCTGACCACCGAACTGGCGGGGCGCACAAGCGCCTATCTCGTTTCCGAGGTTCGGCCGCAAGTTGGCGGCATCGTCAAAAAAAGGCTTTTCAAGGAAGGCAGCGATATCAAGGCGGGTGAAACGCTGTACGAGATCGATCCGGCCACCTACCGGGCTAATCACAATAGCGCCAAGGCTGCTCTGGCCAAAGCGCAGGCCAATCTGAAGGTCGTCAGCTTAAGGGCAGCTCGTTACAAAGAACTGGTCAAGATCGACGCTGTCAGCAAACAGGATAACGATCAGGCAGTCGCTGAGTTGCTCCAGGCTCAAGCCGACTTGGCTTCGGCCCGTGCGGCGCTGGACATGGCAGCCATCAACCTCGGCTATACCGACATCAAGGCGCCTATCTCTGGGCGTATTGGTCAGTCGGCCATCACCCCGGGCGCATTGTTGTCGGCCAATCAGGCCACACCGTTGGCCAAGATTCAACAGCTTGATCCCATTTACGTCGATGTGACGCAGTCCAGCGTCGATTTGCTGCGTTTACGCAATGCGTTGGCGTCTGGTTCTCTGACCAGCAGCGATCAGGCGCGCGCCAACGTCCAATTGGTACTGGAAGACGGAACGGTCTACAGCCACAGAGGCGAATTGCAGTTTTCAGACGTGTCCGTAGACCCCGGTACGGGCATGGTGACCTTGCGCGCTGTATTTCCTAATCCCGATCTGCAGTTGTTGCCAGGCATGTATGTGCGCGCGGTGCTGGAAGAGGGCGTGCGTGAGCAGGCCATCCTGGTGCCACAGCAAGGCGTGACCCGGGATTCCAAGGGGGGCGCCACAGCGCTGCTCGTCAATGCCGAAGGCAAGGTGGAGGCCCGTGCACTGACTGCTTCGCGCACAATAGGCGACCAATGGCTGGTTGAAGCGGGCATTGAAGCCGGCGAGCGTGTCATCGTCGAGGGTGTGCAGAAGGTACGCCCCGGGCTTGCCGTTAACGCCGTTGAAATGGCCGCTCCGGTTGATATTGCCACCGTTACGTCCGCAGGTTAATCGACCGATACCTCCCCAGGAATATACAGACTATGTCACGATTTTTTATTGATCGTCCGATCTTCGCATGGGTAATCGCGTTAGTGATTATGCTGGCGGGCGGGCTATCCATTTTAGGTTTGCCGGTTGCGCAGTATCCCAGCATTGCGCCGCCTCAAGTAACGATTTCGGCTACCTACCCAGGTGCGTCGGCCCAGACGCTGCAAGATACGGTGACGCAGGTCATCGAGCAGCAAATGAAGGGCATCGATGGCATGAATTACATGTCATCGACCAGCGACTCATCTGGCAGCATGAATATCACGATTACCTTCGAAGCCGGAGTGGATCCTGATATTGCCCAGGTGCAGGTGCAGAACAAACTGTCCATCGCCACCCCGATGCTGCCCCAAGAGGTTCAGCGCCAGGGCGTTATCGTGACCAAGTCAACCGCCAACTTCATTATGGTGGCGGCTCTGATCTCGGAAGACGGCAAAATGACCGCCACCGATCTGGGCGATTACGCTCAGGCCAATCTGCGTGACCCCATGAGCCGCGTTGAAGGAGTGGGTGAAGTGCAGGTGTTCGGCAGCCAGTACTCCATGCGGGTATGGCTCGATCCAAACAAACTGTATAGCTACAACCTGGTTCCCGCGGATGTCGTGACCGCGATCCAGGCGCAGAACGCGCAGGTATCGGCGGGGCAATTGGGCGCTACGCCTTCCGTGCCCGGACAGCAAATCAATGCCACGATTACCTCGCAAACCTTGCTGCAAACGCCTGAAGAGTTTGGCGCAGTACTGCTGCGCACTACGCCGGATGGCGCTTCGGTCAGGTTGCGTGATGTTGCTCGCATTGAAATGGGTAGCGAAAACTACAATGTGGTGGCTCGCTACAACGGCATGCCGTCTGCCGGCCTGGGGTTCAAGCTGGCGACAGGCGCCAATGCGCTTGATACGGCGCAAGCGATCAAAAGCCAGATAAGCGAACTGGAAAAGTCTTTCCCCGATGGCATGAAATCGGTGATTGCATTTGACACGACGCCCTTCGTTGAAGTGTCAATTTCAGGCGTGGTCTCTACCCTGATCGAGGCCATTATTTTGGTCTTCCTGGTGATGTATCTGTTTTTGCAAAACATCAGGGCCACGATCATTCCTACGATTGCCGTACCGGTGGTTTTGCTGGGTACCTTCGGCATTCTGGCCGCCTTCGGTTTTTCCATTAACACGCTGACCTTGTTCGGCGTGGTGCTGTCGATAGGCTTGCTGGTCGATGATGCCATTGTGGTGGTCGAAAACGTTGAGCGCTTAATGACTGAAGAGGGCTTGTCGCCGTTAGAGGCCACTCGCAAGTCCATGGATCAGATTACCGGCGCACTGGTCGGCATCGGTCTGGTAATCTCGGCTGTGTTGGTGCCGATGGCTTTTTTTGGCGGCTCCACAGGGGTCATCTACCGTCAGTTTTCCATTACGATTGTGTCCGCCATGGGGCTGTCCGTCCTGGTGGCCATTATCCTGACGCCGGCGCTTTGCGCAACGATGCTCAAGCCGGTGGTCAAGGGCGAGCATGCCCCTCGCGGGCGATTTTTTACCTGGTTCAACCGTACCTTTGAGCGCGGCACGCTGAAGTATCAGTCTGCGGTTGGTCGGATCATCGCGCGCAGTACCCGTTATTTATTCATTTTCCTGGCGCTCATAGTCGTTGCCGTCGTGCTGTTTCTTAGAATGCCTACATCCTTCTTGCCCGACGAGGATCAAGGCATCTTATTTACCCAAGTATTGCTGCCCGCTGGCGCGACCCAGGAACGTACGTTGGCATCGCTCGATAAAGTGGATGCGTATTTTTCGGAGAAGGAAAAAGACAATGTGGAATCGGTCTTTACCGTGGCCGGTTTCAGCTTTGCTGGCGCAGGGCAGAATACGGGACTGGGCTTTATACGGTTAAAAGACTGGGACGAGCGCCCGGGCTCGGAAAACGGCGCTATGGCAATTGCCGATCGCGCAATGGGCGCGCTGTCACAAATCAAAGATGGGATTGTCTATGCCTTCGCACCGCCTGCTGTGCTTGAACTGGGCAATGCCAAGGGCTTTGACATGTATCTGCAAGATAGCGCCGGCCAGGGGCACGAGCAACTGACCCAGGCGCGCAACCAGTTGCTTGGCTTGGCTGCGCAGAATCCGAACCTGATTGCGGTGCGCCCCAACGGACAGGACGACACGCCGCAGTATCGAATCGAAATCGATCAGGCCAAGGCGGGGGCTTTGGGGCTAAGCATGGATCAGGTCAACAGTACGCTGTCCAGCGCTTGGGGCGGTGTCTATGTCAACGATTTTATCGATAAAGGTCGAATCAAAAAGGTATATGTGCAAGCCGAAGCAAATTCGCGCATGGTGCCCGAAGACCTTCAAAAATGGTATGCCCGCAATGCGTCCGGTGAGATGGTGCCGTTCTCGGCCTTCGCAACAGCGCGTTGGGAGTATGGGTCGCCACGTCTGGAACGGTATAACGGCATTCCTGCCATGCAGATTCAGGGCGAACCTGCCCCTGGCGTGAGTTCGGGCGATGCCATGGCGGCCATCGAGGAAATCGCAGCACAACTGCCGCCGGGCTTTAGCGTCGAATGGACGGGCTTGTCTTATCAGGAACGCATGTCTGGATCGCAGGCGCCTGCTCTTTATGCCATTTCATTGATTGTTGTCTTCCTGTGTCTGGCGGCGTTGTATGAAAGCTGGTCGATTCCGTTCGCCGTGATGCTGGTGGTGCCATTAGGTGTGCTCGGCGCGCTGATGGCTGCGACCGGCCGAGGCATGTCGAATGACGTGTACTTCCAGGTGGGGCTACTGGTAACGATTGGGTTGGCAGCCAAGAACGCCATCATGATTGTTGAGTTCGCCCGGGATCTGATGGACGAGGGGATGGGCCTGGTCGAGGCGGCGCTCGAGGCGGCAAAACTGCGCTTGCGGCCTATTTTAATGACCTCGATCGCCTTCGGACTTGGGGTGCTTCCGTTGGCCATCAAGACCGGCGCCGGTTCAGGCAGCCAGAATGCCATTGGCACGGGGGTGCTGGGTGGGACGATAGCGGCGACCGTATTAGGTATCTTCTTTATTCCTATGTTCTTTGTCGTGGTGCGAAAACTGTTCTCCAAGAAAAAAGCAGACGTTCCATCGTCTGGTCCCGCCGCAACGCCATCGACCAACGAGATCTAATATGAAACACTTAACTTTGGCATCCCTGGCGGCGGCGCTGCTGTTGGCCGGCTGCACCAGCATGGCACCCACCTATGAGCGGCCGGCTTTGCCGACAGACGCCGCATGGCCGACGGGGCCAGCTTATAAAACGCCTGCAGACGCTTCGGCGGCAACGCAGGCGCAGCCCGTCGCCGACATAGCCTGGCAAGATTTCATCACTGATGAAAAACTCAAGAAAGTTGTTGGGTTGGCGCTGGAAAATAACCGGGACTTGCGCGTTGCCGCGCTCAATATCGAGCGTGCGCGGGCGCAGTACCAAATACAAAGAGCGGACTCCTTTCCGTCTATCGGGATAAGCGGCGAGGGCACCAGCCAGCGCATGCCTGCAGACGTTTCTCCTACAGGCCAGGCGGGTATCAGCCGCCAATACAGCGCGGGCATAGGAACAAGCGCGTACGAGCTGGACTTGTTCGGTCGTGTGCGCAGCCTGAACAATGAAGCCTTGCAACGCTATTTGGCAACCGAGGAGTCGCGCAAGACAGTGCAACTGTCCCTGGTGGCAGAAGTGGCCAACGCGTACTTGACGCTAGGTGCAGATCAAGAGCGCCTGCGGTTGGCACAGCAAACGCTGGAAAGCCAGAAAAAATCCTATGAACTGACAAGTCGCAGCCACGAACTGGGTGTGGCGTCGCTGCTCGATCTACGACAGGCCCAGACGCTGGTGGAGTCGGCGCGCGTCGATGTTGCAAGGTTTACCAGCCAGATTGCGCAGGATAACAATGCATTGACCTTGTTGGTGGGCGGGCAACTATCGAGCGATATGCTGCCCGAGGCGCAAAACGACGGCCGCGTCACGCTGGCGGAACTGAATGCGGGTGTGCCGTCCGAGGTCTTGCTGCGCCGTCCTGATGTATTACAGGCTGAACGTTTGCTGCAAGCGGCCAATGCCAACATCGGGGCTGCGCGAGCCGCATTTTTTCCTCGTATCAGTTTGACCGCATCAGCAGGCACCACCAGCAATGCGCTATCCAACCTTTTTGATGGTGGCACGGGTTTCTGGACCTTTATCCCGCAACTGAACCTGCCTATATTCGAGGGCGGGCGCAATCGCGCGAACCTGAAGGTGTCAAACGTGGATCGCGATATTGCTCAGGCGCAGTATGAAAAGGCAATTCAAAGCGCTTTTAGCGAGGTGGCTAATGCGTTGGCACAGCGCGGCACGCTTGACGATCAGCTTGCCGCGCAAACTGCGTTGGTTCAGGCTTCAATGGATAGTCATCGTCTTTCAGACGCCCGTTATCGCCGGGGTATCGATAGTTATTTGAATGTACTTGATGCGCAGCGTAGCCTTTATTCAGCCCAGCAAGATCTGATTACGCTGCGCCTGACGAAGAACAGCAATCATGTGACGGTTTATAAAGTCTTGGGCGGTGGCTGGAACGTCAGTATGAAGGACACCCCGCTGGACTCCCGTGGGCGGGAGTCCAATTCCAGGGTCCAGCCCTGAATGGCGCATGCGCGCTCTGCAATTGCCAGTCCCAGTCCCGCCTCTGCATGACGAGGCGGGTGCTGCCTGGCGGGCATCATGTCTACCCGGCGCCCACTGTAGTATCGATCAAATATGTGTGGTGAGTCGGCGGGACTGACTCCGGGGCCATCATCGTTCAGAATCAATCCATGCTCGATGGAAGAAACTTCAAAATTGCAGGGAGCGGCATGCTGAATCGCGTTACTCACGATGTTTCTGATGACCGTCTGCAGCATGTGCCGATTCAGGGTCTCGCAGTGCTTATCTTTCACCAGGTTGTGCAGCGCCAGTTTTCTGGCGCCTGCGTCAGCCTCCATGCTGATGAAGACATCATCGACACAGTCTTTGAGAGAGACTCGTTCATATTCGCCCTGATCCGCTTGGGCCAGGTGATAGGTCGCTTCCAGGCTTGCCGTGATTTGATCTGCCGAACGAATGATTCGTTCCAGTCGCAGTGTGACGTCCGGATTTGAAGCCGGGCTGCGCTTGGCCAACTCGGCATCGGTTCTGATCAGTGATAGGGGGCCTCTGACCTCGTGGTTAAAGTTGGACGAGAATTCCTTTTGGTCCGCAAGCGCCAAATCAACGCGATCCTGCATCCGATTGAACGCTTCAGTAAGCTGCAATCCTTCGTTCGAATGTAGTCCGAGCACCTGGGGCTTGCCCGGCGCCCATCGTGAAAGGTGGGCGGTGATGGCCACGATAGGCTGCACGGCCCACTTTGCCAGCCGGCGGGCGCACAGATATGCAAAGACAATGAAAATCAACGCAATGGCCAGCATTGCCAAACCAAAGTCCTGAGTCAATACTTCGGAATTCAACGTGTCATACATGACATAGAAGCGTCCGTCCCGTGCTTTTACGACCATGACGTGCCAGGCGCGACCCTCGGCGTTAAGCCTGCTTAGCCCATCGGGAAGCGATCGTAGGGCCGCAGGCAAGGTCAGCGCGCGTACCGTGTCGCTCTCGGCCCAGGCATGCATGGAAGGACCTAGTTGCCGTTCAAAAGGCTCCTCCCATTTACTTGCTTCGGGCGAGATTTTTTGTTCAAGTCTTACCGCTTCGGTTTCGACCAGCGAATCTATCATGCGTTCGCCCATCGTCTTGTGGATTTCGTACGCGGTAAAGCAGACGGCAAGGACAGCTATAGCGACAAGTGCCGTCAGCGCGAAGGTGACCCGGGATACGAGGGAATGTTTACTGGAATTCCGTTGCCCAGTCACTCTTGCTCTCCGTGCAGTCGCCAGCCGCTGCCGCTGACGGTCTCGATTCCGGTGTAGCCGTTCTCGGCAAGTGTTTTCCGCAGAATATGAATCTGGCTGCGCAGAGCGTCCGAGTGCGGGACCTCTTGCCTCCACAGAGCGTGCTCCAGACTTTCACGGGTAATAAGACGACCGGGATGCTTAAGCAGCAACTCGAGGATTTGCATTCCCTTCTTTGGGAGATGAATTTCCTTCTCGCCGATCCAGACTTGTTGGTTGCGCACCGACATGCGCAAGGCGCCATGAACCAGCTCGGACAAGAAGCCCGACACATTGTCCGCCCTTCGCAGAAGCGCCTTGATTCTGAGAGTGAGCTCTCCCAGCGCGAAGGGCTTGGTCAAATAATCGTCGGCCCCTACGGTGAAGCCTGTCTTTTTTTCCTCCAGCGTACTTCGGGCGGTCAGGAATATGACGGGAATCGACGATCTCAAGGTTTCACGCAGATGAGATATAACGCGATAACCGTCAACACCAGGAAGCCCGATATCCAGGACCAGGAGGTCGAATTTTCTTTCCGTGATGGCATGCATCGCCATCGTGCCGTCGTAGACCACGTCTACCAGAAAGCCTTCCTGCTCCAACGCTGTCAGCACGTTATGAGCCAGGGGGGCATCGTCCTCGACGACCAGGATCGAATAGGCGGAATAGTAGGAAGTGTCTTTGTTCATGTTGTTTGTTGGCGCGTATTGAAACTTGACGGTGGCTTGACGAACGTATCTCTACACTCCGAACGCGAATCGATCTTATTATCGTCTTCGCTCTAGTTTAACGTGATTTGGTCTTGCCCCGCTGTTCCCGCAGTGCGTTGGCATTCTTTGCATTAATTATCTGAAAAGGAACATTTATGTCAGCAGGAAGGGTGCCTGGTCTTCAGGAAGGTGTTTGCCTGATTCCCAAGGAATCGTTTGACGGAGCTTTCCGCAAATCGATGTTGGCCTCCGCAGTAGTGGGGGGAGCGATGGCGATGAATCCCGCTTTGGCGCAGAACGCGACGGGAGCCGGCGTGCATGACTTGTCGCCGGTCACCGTTCAAGGTCAGGCTGTCAGCGACTATCGAACGCCTGACGAAGCCAGCTCGCCCAAACTCACGGCCCCTCTGCTTGATACCCCTCGTACGATTACCGTCATACCGGAAGAACTTATCAAGGATCGCGGCGCAACCTCGCTGCAAGACGTCCTCAGGACGACGCCAGGCATTACCTTGGGCTCGGGAGAGGGCGGTACACCTACTGGCGACCGGCCCTTCATCCGAGGCTATGAAGCCAGCACCGACATCTTCGTTGATGGCGTGCGAGACTATGCAAGGGGCTCCCACGAGACCTTCAATCTGGAGTCCGTCGAGATTATCAAGGGGCCAAGCTCGGCCTACACTGGACGTGGCGGTACGGGCGGAAGCATCAACCTGGAAACAAAGACACCCAAACCGTATGATTTTTTCGAGGTGTCGGCCGGTTTCGGCAACGCGCATCAGTGGCGCACGACGGTCGATGGCAACGTTGCCTTCAATGAAACGTCGGCGTTCCGGCTCAATATGATGAAGATGGGCGGAGATGTCCCGGGCCGCGACGGCGTTACCGTAGACCGCTGGGGTATTGCGCCTTCGCTGTCCTTTGGACTGGGCACGCCGACGCGCGTTACGCTGAGCTATTCGCATATCGAAAATAACGACATGCCGGATCTGGGCATCCCTTTCGCGAATAAAGCCCGGCCGGATCGCACTACGCCTCCCGAAGTAGACCGGGACAATTTCTACGGCCGGCACAATGTGGACTTTCGCGAGAATGTCGTTGATATGGCTACAGCAAGGATAGAACACGACATCGCGGATAACCTGACGGTGCGCAATACGACACGCTACGGCAAAGCCCTTAACCACTATTTGATGACCAGGCCATCGTTCGATAATTGCACGGCCAGCAGCGGCCCGCCTTGCAGTACTGAAGGGCCCGGGGCACAGTTCGCCCGTAGCGATCGCGCACGCTGGCGCAGCTCGGAATCGTTGCTGAACCAGACGGATTTGTTCGGGAAATTCAGGACCGGCTCGCTCAAGCACAGCTTTGCGGCTGGTGTGGAAATAAGCCAGGAAGACATCTACACGAAGGCGATGTCCGGGCTGCCGTACGACAATTTCCCTGGCAAACGCGAACTCGACAGCCTGTATAACCCAAATCCGAATGGGCAGTACGCGCACAACTTTACCTATGGGCCCAAGAACAAGGATGGCGACATCAAGACACGATCGGCCTATTTCCTTGATACCGTTGAATTGAATGACCGCTGGTCGGTCAACCTTGGCCTGCGTTACGACAACTACCACGTCGATAACATGCAGGATGCGCGCTCGGACAACTTCCTTAATTATCAATTAGGTCTTGTCTACAAGCCAGCTCCCAACGGCAGCGTTTACGTGTCGTTCGCGACTTCCTCGAACCCATCCGGAGAGAATCTAGGCCAGGCAGGGGGCGCCGACGGCCCCGCGGGCGGTGCGGCGATCAACGATTTGAAGCCTGAACGCAGCCGTAGCTGGGAACTGGGGACCAAATGGGATTTCCTGAATGACAATTTATCGTTCACATCCGCGATCTTCGAAACCCGCAAGACCGATGCGCGCTCCACTGATCCGCTTACTGGCGACGTTAGCTTGAGCGGAAACAACCGGGTGCGAGGCGTGGAATTCGGCCTGACGGGCTCCATTACAAACAAATGGGATGTCTGGGCCGGCTACACCTATCTTGATCCCAAGATCACCAAGTACCGCAGCGGTTCCAACGTTTTTGATGGCAACCAGATAAAGTTCATCGCCAAGCAAAGCGCGACACTCTGGACGACATATAAAGTGCTGCCCGCTGTGACGGTTGGCGGTGGTGTTTCATACGTGGGTTCGCGTTACGTCGACGATGCCAACAAGTATGAGCTGCCTTCGCATGTACGCTACGATGCCATGGCGCGCTACGACATCGACAAGCGGTTTGCGCTCCAGCTGAACGTCAATAATATTTCCGACACCGAGGTATATGACGCGTCCCACGTCGGTATTTTTGCCAACGTAGGGGCTGGGCGGTCTTACATGCTGACAGCGACGTATCGTTATGA
>NZ_JBEBUX010000135.1:0-10941 GCF_040393045.1 Pollutimonas bauzanensis
CGCATGCACTCAAGTCTTTTAATTTTCATTGCACAATCTTCAAAAGAATCACTGCAGCCTTAGCTGGGCCTGGGTCGGGTACATGAAGCTGCGCAGTTCAGAAATCACATTGGTATCAAGAAAAAACATCAGGAGAAGTCCGCAGGTTTCGCAAGGTCACGCGAGCGAGATGTCTCAAAATCAGCGTCAGCGATACCCGGCATTGCCAACAAATCAGCAATCTTCTTGTGGCTTCCGGTAATACGCTGGTAAAGCTCGATGCTCATAAGCACATGAGCCGGTCGACCTCGGTCAATGATGAACACCGGCCCATTATTTGCGGCTCGTTTTGCCTCACTCGCTCCTTGGTTGAACTCACGGCTTGATATGCTGGTGATGGCCATAGCGGCACCCCGGTGAACACGAAAAATGTAGATATGTTCTTACATCAGAAAGCCAGATGCAAGCACAGCAGCAGCTATGGCCGAGTTTTTTGATGTAGATGCTCGGACGACCTTTTAGTTTGGTGCGTTGATGTGCGGGATCAATGTGGCTGCATCATCCGGTCGTTCAGCCAATCTAGGGCAACGCCACAATACGGGGATATTGCCAGCGTTGTACTCAATCGTGATTTTTATCACGGGCATTTCGTTGATAAAGGCATTGCTTTGCGAGACATCCAGCACCGTTGCCTTGACGCTTGGGCTATCTTGATGTGTCAGGAAACACGAGCAACATTTTCCGTGTAGTCGACTTCAATTTGTCTTGCGGTTTCGGATAGCGCCTCCAAAAGTGCTTCTTTAGCGCCAGCCTCTTTCATGGCCGACGTCAAGAAAATCACATTGAGTGACACCATGGCTTCGCCGTTGGCATTGCATATCGGCACGGCATAGCCACCAAATTTCGGCTCTTCGGCCCACTCGCCAAAATTTGATGCGTATCCACGTGCACGGGTCTGCTTAACCAACGCTTTGATAAACCGGGGATCACGGGCCATGGGTTCGTTGGTTTCTGGATGGCTTGCCAGCATTTGCATTATTGTTTCACGGGCTGCGTCGGACGTATGGGCGATATAAGCCCGTCCGGCCGCAGTGGTCAGCATAGGCAAGCGCCGGCCCGGCATCCCAGGATGGAAGGATAAGCGACTGTATGGTCTGGTTGAAACTCTTACCACCATCTCATCGCCCTCCGGAGCCACCAGAGAACACGGCCAAATCATTTTCTGGGAAAAGTTGCGCATATGCGGCCAGGCCACTTCAGTAACCAATGTTGTGTCACGGTAGCCGTAGCTAAGCTGTTGCACACGGAATGTCAGCTTATAAATATTGGTCGCAATATCGTGCTCGACGTAGCCGGCCTGCTTGAGGGTTTCAAGCAGGCGCTTGACGGTGGTTCTGTGCTGGCCGGTCTTTTTGGCCAAATCGCTGATGGTGCCGCTGGCGTTAGCGCTTCGGTTCATCTCGGTCAACAATTCCAAGCCTTTGACCAGAGACTTATTCAACCGATAGGTAGACGACACTTCTTCGAGCGGAGGCATGGCGGATATCCTGTAAATACTAGGACATTGAAGCAGGAATTCTCGTATTCTGCCACTGACGCCATAGCCGGCAAATGCTTCGGGTGTGCTGGTAGAAACTTCAAACGCATAGCCGCTCAAAAAATCTTTAACCTCTTGCGAGTGGTGTCCAACCCAGCCTTCTTGGCAAAGATTGCCATGGCCAGATGATGCGCCGGAAACCAAGATAAGCGGAGAACGCACAAATTGGGCTCTAGCGAGAATACGATGAGTCAGTGCGCCAGGAAGTCCAGAACCAGGCGATTGAAGGCATCGGCGTGTTCCCATTGCGCCCAATGGCCGCACTTATTAAATATATGCATCTGTGCATTGGGAATATTTGCCAAGGTGCGCAGGCCTACATCCAGAGGAACGAATCGGTCATTGCGGCCCCATATGATCAACGTTTCCGCCTTGATCTCGTCCAGGCGGTGGCCATAATCGGTGAATTGCTTGGGGAAGTTTTCAACGCTTTTGACGAAGTTTTCCAGATGGTCCCGGCGGGCCATGATGTTATTCAGACGCTGCTGGTACAGATCTTCGCTCAAGCTGCTGACGTCATAAACAAAGACCGCCATCATGCGTTTCAGGTTCTCGATGGTGGGATCACGGTACAGTTGCCCAATCAGCTTGATACCTTCGGCCGGCATAGGTGTAAACAGGCTGGGGCCGCCTGTTCCTCCGCCCATGAGGACAAGCTTGTCAACCCGTTTGGGATTGTCCAGTGCGAAGGCCGATGTGCTATGCGCGCCCATCGAATTGCCAAGGATATGGACTTTTTCAATATTCAATCCATCAAGCAACCCTTTCAGGCAGCGTGCGTTCAAGTCCGAGCGTGAGCCATTGCAAACAACGGGGTCGCTCTTACTCCATCCTGGGCAGTCCATAAGCACCACCCGGTAGCCTGCTGCAACCAGTGGGTCAATGTTGCGGTGAAAATTTGCCCATCCGCTTGCCCCCGGTCCGGAGCCGTGCAGCATGACGACGGTTTCGTCGCCCTGGCCAATGTCGTTATAGTGAATGGACAGCGCTTTGCCTGCCTCCTGAATACTGATGAATTTGCTGGTGTTTTCTTCGGTAAATATCGCCATGTCAGGTCCTTTCGAGTATGGGATGGTCAAGCCGCTTCCTGTTGCTTTATCAGATCAAGCGCGACGTCAACGATCATGTCTTCCTGTCCGCCAACCATGCGTCTGCGTCCCAATTCAACCAGGATGTCCACAGTTTGCAGGCCATACTTTTGAGCTGCGGCCTCGGCGTGGCGCAGGAAAGAGCTATAAACGCCGGCATAACCTAAAGCCAGAGTTTCCCTATCGACACGAACAGGACGGTCTTGCAATGGGCGTACGATATCGTCAGCGGCGTCCATCAGCTTGTATAGATCGGTGCCATGTTCCCAGCCCAAGCGCTCTGCCGCGGCAATAAAGACTTCCAGGGGAGCATTGCCGGCGCCTGCGCCCATGCCGGCCAGCGATGCGTCCACGCGGGTCGCACCTGCTTGAACCGCGGCAATGGAGTTGGCAACACCCAGGCTCAGATTGTGATGAGCGTGAATGCCAATGACCGTTTCGGGCTTGAGAACATCGCGAAACGCGCGGACACGCGCCGATACGTCATCCATGTTCATGGCGCCACCTGAATCCACCACGTAGCATACCGTTGCACCATAGTCTTCCATCAGCTTCGCCTGCTGAGCTAGCCCTTCTGGACTATTCATGTGGCTCATCATCAGAAATCCGACTGCCTCCATGCCCAGCTCTCGGGCATAGGCGATATGCTGCTTGGAGACGTCGGCCTCCGTGCAATGCGTCGCTACACGCACGATGCGCGCGCCAGCGTTATAAGCAGCCTTCAGATCGTGTACCGTACCGATGCCGGGCAGGAGCAGAGTAGCAATCTTGGCGTGTTTGACGACATCGGCTACCGCCTCGATCCACTCCAGATCGGTATGGGCGCCAAACCCGTAGTTGAAGCTTGAGCCTTGCAGCCCATCACCATGTGCAACTTCGATGGAGTCAACTTTTGCATCATCCAATGCTGCCGCAATCTCTCGTACCTGTGCCACGCTGTACTGGTGACGGATGGCGTGACTGCCATCACGCAAGGTCACGTCTGAAATGTATAACTTGCTATTCATGTCTATCTTTCCTGGAAATGATTCAATGGTCTGCCTTGCTCAGGCTGTGATCTCGGCCAGTGACATGCGTACAGCCATGCGCTCTGCCGTGCGCAAGGCGGCGCTGGTCATGATGTCCAGGTTGCCTGCGTAGGCAGGCAAATAGTGTGCGGCGCCTTCCACCTCCAGAAAGACGGAGGTTTTCAATCCGGACAGGCGACCTACGCCCGGAATGAGCAAATCGTTGACTTGGTCGAATTGCACCTGTTGTTTCAGGCGATAACCAGGCACATATTCCTGCACGGCACTTACCATGTCTTGTATAGACTGAGCGATAGCGTCTTCGTCGCCTGCTTCACTCAAGGTGTAGACCGTGTCACGCATAATGAGCGGTGGCTCGGCAGGGTTCAGAACAATAATGGCCTTGCCTTTGGTCGCCCCTCCCACGCGTTGCAATGCGATAGAAGTCGTTTCTGTGAACTCATCGATATTGGCACGAGTTCCAGGCCCTGCGGACTTGGACGAGATCGAGGCCACGATTTCCCCGTAATGGACCTTGGCTACGCGCGAGACTGCTGCAACCATAGGGATGGTCGCCTGCCCTCCGCACGTGACCATATTGACGTTCAATGCATCCAGGTGCTGCTCGCCATTGACCACCGGTACGCAATATGGACCGATCGCCGCCGGCGTCAGATCCACCATGCGGATCTGGGGCTTCACGCTGCGCAAAAAGGCGTCGTTCTTGATATGCGCGCCTGCGCTCGTTGCATCGAACACAATATCGATATCTGCAAATACTGGCAGGCGGGTCAAACCCTCTACACCTTCATGTGTCGTTGCTACGCCAAGCCTGCCGGCCCGTGCCAGGCCATCGGAAGCGGGGTCGATTCCCACCATGGCACCCATTTCAATGCTCTGGCCATGACGCATGATTTTGATCATCAGATCGGTACCAATATTGCCGCTGCCAATAATAGCGGCCTTCAGTTTTTTGCTCATTTTTTTCTCGCTGTGTGATGTTTGGCGTCATACGCCATAGCCGGTTCAGAACTGCGCACGAACGGTGCCAACGCCAGCGATGCTGGCTTCAAAATGGTCTCCTGCCACGACAGGAACCATGGGGCCCAATGCCCCGGTAAGCACCAGATCTCCGGCCTTCAACGGTTGCCCCAATGAAGCAAGCTTGCGGGCCAACCATACGGCGGCATTAAGTGGGTGACCAAGGCAAGCGGCGCCGGAACCCTGCGAGACGGTCTCGCCATTCCGAGTCATCTGCATGATGCAGGTTTTCAGATCCAGCGCATTGAGCTTGGTCGGAACAGCGCCCAGCACGACCAAGCCGCTGGAGGCGTTGTCGGCCACCGTATCAGTAAAGCGAATGTTCCAGTCGGCTATCCGACTACCCACAATTTCTATGGCGGGCAACACATACTCAACCGCATTGATGACGTCGACCAGGGTGGCATCGACAAGATCAATGTCACGGCTAAGCACCAGCGCTACTTCTGCTTCTGCTTTAGGCTGCATCGTGCGGGACATGGGAATCGGTTCATCGTCGCCAAAGACCATATCCGCGAACAAGGTTCCGAAGTCCGGTTGATCCACTCCCAGTTGCTTCTGGACGGCAAGCGAGGTGAGTCCGATCTTGCGTCCAACGATCCTTCGTCCGCTGGATACCGCGTGCTGCGTATTGAACTGCTGGATGGCATAGGCCGCCGCTGCATCGGGAATCTCGTTGCGTAGCGGGTCAATGGCCGTTCGGGTCTCTTCGGCATGTCTTAATGCCTCTGCCCAGGATTGAATTTGCTGTGGAGTTGCGCTTGTCATGTGATTTCCTTATTCGTGATTCGTGCCTATTGATGCATGAACAGCAGGCCATAGCCGGCGATCAACTCGGGGATGGCTTGGTAGTGACGTATAGCCGTCGTGTTTGCATCAGTCACCGCTGCGCGGGCTATCAGCCAAGTCTTGGACTCATTGGCGGAAAGACCGGCCTCGTGTTCAATGGTCTGCTCAGGTAACGCTACAAGCATGTCAAGGTCGCAGGACTCTATGGCATCCATCCATTGCTTATCCCACTCTGGTGCAAGTGGTTTCATGCTTGATGTGCCGCTGGCCAGCGTCATGCCCGCTGCCATGACTCGGCGGGTTTTGGCATCCGCTTCTTCTTGGCTCGGTGTGCGTTTGACGGTGATTCGCTCGCGTACCGCTGCATCAGGATGGTCCAATGTAGGCACGGGCGGCTCATGTGATAGTCCTCCAGAACCGATGACCAAGGTTCTTTGTGGCAGCGTGTCAAGCCAACTACCCATGCTTGCACCCAACTGTCGACAACGGGCAAGCCGAGGAATGCCCGGTTTGGCAACGGCATTCATGAAGATGGGAATGACGGGAGGGGTATTTAGGTCGTCCCACATGAATTGCAGTGCTTGGGCGAATCCGTGATCAACGAGCATGCGACGGGAAATCGCCGCATCAAAGCCGCTGTCCATCAGATGTTCGCCTAGGGAAAGCGCCAGCGCTTGCGGTACATTCAATGGGCCGGGCGGTGTCAAATAGTCACCCACTGATGTGGCTTGCACCCCCAGACAAAATGGGGGCATGAGCTCATTGAAGAAACCGTTGTAATGATCAGGGCCTATGAGGACGACCAACTCTGGATCAAAGGCTTGCACGAACTTGCGGGTGGCATCAATCGCCTGACGCAAGTGTTGTTCCGTCTGGGCAGGTATTGGGTTCAGGCCGTACAGAGGAGAGTGCGACATACCCAGGAATGCGCGTTGTGTCATGATGGTTAAAGGTCCAGGACCAGTTTTGAAGTTTTTGCACCTGAGCAACAAATCATCATTGTTGTGTTCTCGGCCTGTTCTTCAGGCGTGAGGATAGAATCTCGATGATCTGCCTCGCCGCTGATAATGCGCGTTTCGCAACTGCCGCAAATGCCTTCGCGGCACGAGGTCTGTACGTTTACCCCTGCGGCAGTGACAACCTCAAGAATGGTTTGGCCAGGAGCCACTTGCAGTGTTTTGCCGCTGCGGGCCAGTTCGACCGCAAACCCGCCATCCAATGCCGCTTCAGCCTTGGGAGAAAAGTATTCAACATGCGACCTGTCCCTCAGATGGGCCGTTGCCGTCTCGAAGGCGTTAAGCATGCCGTTGGGTCCGCAGCAATATAGGTGGGTATCCGCGGTTCGCGTCTGTACCAGGTGTGAGATATCCAGGGGCTGCCCTCCTGGAATCTGGTCGAAATGACAATGCAACGCATTGCCACTGGCTTCTGCCAAAGCACGCAGTTCGGATACAAATGCGGCGTGATCGGGCGTTCGAGCGCAGTAATGGAGCTCCCATCGCTTGCCCAGCGTATTCAGGCGTTGAGCCATGGCCATCAAAGGCGTAATGCCTATCCCGCCTGCGATAAAACAGGTATCGGGCGCTTCTTCATGCAAAGGAAAGTGGTTGCGCAAGCCGGTGACCGACACCACGTCACCTTCGTTCAATGCCTCGTGCATGTAGCGTGAGCCGCCCGTTCCCGTGGGCGAGTTATGTACGGCAATCTGATAACAGGCGGTTTCGCTGGGAGCGTTGAACAGTGAGTAGCTGCGTCCCAACCCATTGGCCAAGAGGAGCTCAATGTGTGAACCGGCCGTGAATTCGGGCAATGCGCTGCCCTCGGGGTCAACCAGAGTAAACAAGCGTACATCCTGGGCAACACGCTGTATGGAGGCAATACGCAGTTTGGATGGATAATCATTCATGATAAGGCACACATAATTAAGGGTTTGATCGCCTTCCCAGCCACTATCAGTTCGAATGCCCTTACCCCTTCCTCAAGAGGAATGCGGTGGCTGACAATCGGCGCCAAATCTATTTTGTTGCCGTAGACTAGAGGGGCCGCGGCTTCCCAGGTTGTCCAGAGTCGGCGGCCATGGATGTTGTAGATGGTCGGGCGCCCTTTGCGCCACATGCCAAAATCGAATTCCATGGGGCTGCCGGGGGTCGCACACCACCGCACATCTCCCAGAGCGCCCACCATAGAGAAGCAGTTAAGTGCGCCTTGTGGGTTGCCGGTGTACTCAAATACGACGTCTGCTCCTTCTCCGGCCGTCACCTTGCGTACGACATCATTTGGTGTGTGAGCCAACGGATCAATAACCATATCGGCGCCCATCTGCTCTGCGATAGCACGGCGTAGCGGATTTGGGTCGACGGCAATGACGCGATGCGCGCCGAAATACCTTGCGACTGCCACATTCATCAGGCCGATGGGTCCGCAGCCATTAACGACAACAGTCTGTCCCGATACGCCCGAACCCTCCAGCGCAGCATGCACGGCGATACCCAGGGGTTCCAACAAGGCGGCCATCGCTGGATCTGTACCTGCAGGGTTGACCCAGGCAATAGCGGCTGGCACGGTTACATATTCTGCAAATGTGCCATCAATATCAATGCCTGGATATCGTGTGTTAGGACATACGTGCGATCGACCGGTACGACAAGCCCTGCAGTGCCAGCAAGGTATATGGCTTTCCAGGCTAACCAGCGCGCCCTCAGCAATATGCTTGACGTTCTTACCCACCTGTACGACGGTGCCGCACATTTCGTGGCCAAGCGTAGTCGGCAGCTTGACCCTTTGCGCGAAGGCGCCATAACCGTGGTAGATCTGCATGTCTGTCCCGCAGACACCGGCGCACTGGACCTTCAGCATGATCTCGTCGTCGTCCGGAGTGCGTGGCTCGCACTGGTGTACGGCAAGGCCGCCAGGGCCCGCAGCAACTTTCCTTAATGCCTGCATGACAGTATTCCTTGAAATTTATTGCGGTTCGATCCCGGCATGTTTTGCCGTGTCTACCCAGCGTTCGGACTCATACTTGATCAGTTCTGCAAACTCCGCAGGAGTGGACGAAACAGCAAGCAGCCCCAGGTCCTGGAAGCGTTTCTGTACTTCAGGCCTTGCCAGCACTTCGCCAACGTCGGCGGAAATCTGTTCGCGTATTGCGTCTGGTGTTCCTGCGGGGGCCATCAAGCCAAACCAGAAATCGGCATAAAACCCTGGCGCACCGCTTTCGTCGGCAGATGGGATGTCGGGAGCGATAGGCGAACGCACCTTCGAAGGAATGCCGAGTGCTTTGATTCGTCCGGCTTCAATAAAGGGTTTAGCGCCAACGAGTGTAGATAGCGCAACTTGCACCTCGCCCGAAATGAGTGCATTCAATGTCAGCGCTTCGCCCCGGTAGTTGACGTTTTCAGGTGTGATGCGATTACTTAGAGCAAACTGTTCGAACGCGAGACGGGATGCGCCCCCGAATGCGCCATGAAAAACGGATTCAGGATTCTTTTTGGCGTACTCGATGAATTCGGCCATGTTGCTGACAGGAATCTTCGGGTTTACGGACAGCACGTAGTCGCCTTTTGCAAACTGGGTGATTGGCGTCAAATCCTTGTCGCGATTAAATCCAGGATTCTTCAGAAAAAGATTGATCGTGCCGATTGATACCGGCGTGACCAGCAGCGTATAGCCATCGTTCTTTGCTTGCGCGACAGACAGTGCGCCGATCGAGCCGCTGGCTCCTGGCTTGTTTTCGATGACGACTGGTTGACCCCATTTTTTTGTCAGCAGCTCGCCAAGAATGCGTGTGGCAGTATCAGAAGATCCGCCTGGGGCAAATGGCACGACGAGCTTGATGGGTTGCGACGGAAATTTATCTTGAGCGATTGCGGGCGAAGCTAGCGTTGCTGTACTGAAAGCAAGCAGAGCGCAGCTCGCCCAATTGCGAAACGTATGTTTGAGGATGTTCATTGTCTCTCTCGGTATAGTTCAAAAACAGATCGGTAGGCATGGTCGCTTGTATGGCAACAAGCACCTGCCTTATTGCAGTACGAGGTGGTTCAGATAAGGAAGGACAAGCCGACGATGGGTTGATAGCGGTTCAATAAAACGATCTTCTTCGCAGAAATCTTCCATTCGCCATCAATCCGGCGGGCTTGAATCGAGCACCTTCCGGGGAGTACTCGCATTTCGCCCAAACCGCGCTGGCGCCAGTCCCCAGACCGTACCTCCGTCAGATGCAGACAGAATCGTGCAGTGGCGTTCAATTCGTCGCTCTGCTCGATCTGAATGTTTGTGACCATACGCATCATCAGGGATTTAGGGGTTTGTGCAACGCGCGCTTGATTGACTATCTGCTCGACACGCATGGCCAAACGAATTCTATTGTCGTAAATGATGGACGACTCTTTAAGAGGGTCGACATTTTCATCGATAGGAATCCAGTAGCTGGCGTCCTCGGTGTAGAGGGACAGCCAATCCTCCAGCTTTCCCTCGTCAAGCAGTTCTGCTTCATGCAGGATCAGTGTCTCAATAGGGTGTGTCATGATGGTTCCAAAATCGTTTTATTAAGCTTGTTTGCTCATCATTGAGTGCCATTTGCGCCAGAAAGCTCGTTGCGGCACCTCATCGCTGTAGACACCGATACGTTCGCCGTCGGCCTTAATTTCTTCGTACCCCAGACCGCGGCTTAAGGTGATCCAGTCGAAACCGATCGCATTCAAGGCATGTTGTCCGCCCGCAAACACGTCTATATCGTCCGCTGACAGAATCCCTGCCGTCCCCACGCGAGTCTGGGCATCCAGCATTCGATTGCTATTGATGTCGTCGTGCGCTCCCTCAATCATCAGCGGGTACGAATACACCTCTGTTTCGTCGTGGCTGATGGGCTGAATGACACGAATATTGAAATCAAAGATCACCAGATTTGGGAAAATCAGGAACTGGCGATTATTGAGCACCTCGGCGGCGCCTTCTTCGCCATAGAGCTCCTTGAGCTTGTCGTTATAGGCTTGGCGAACGGCGGGATCAATGCCGCCCGATTCCAGCGGAGCGCCCGCCTCGAGAGTGCCGTGGCCTTCTGGGTAGCCACGGGTATAGCCGCCTGGCCGAACAGCAACATCCAACGCCCGGTTCTCAAAAGAACCATCGAATTTTCGCACCGTATTGAAAGCCGAGCGGTGCACAAATCCTGGATGGTAGCCATCGCAGACGTTCTCTGTCTGGAACTTCCAATTACCTTCATAGCCATACTTATGTGACGTAGTGACCCGATAGGTGCTTCCGGCGGTTCGCTTGAGCCAGATGTCAATGTGCTGCTTGGCGCCGCCCAGAAAGACCTCAAGGTCCTCAACTTCAGTGTTGAAGGAGCCAAAAACCAACCCGCCATACGATGCAATCCGCGGTACGGTTTTTAAATGCTTGCCTGTTTTGTCAAAACAGGCTGGGTAGCGGGCATCGTCAG
>NZ_JBEBUX010000136.1:0-10869 GCF_040393045.1 Pollutimonas bauzanensis
TTTAATATTGGTTCTTGAAAAGTGCTAGAAGCAGCGATAAGCCGAGTAGCCCCCTTTGACGCGAAGCTTAGAGCGCGGTAACGCTACTACATCAAGGCAACTATCGTATCTCGCACGGTGGGACTATTGATGGTCTGCAGTTGGAGAATCTTGTCGACCGCCCTCTCACCCCATACGAAGTAAGGGTCGAGGTGAGGGCCGTATCGTTGAACTACCGCGATCTCATGGTTGCCAATGGTGCGTACCCTGTAAAAATAGATATTCCAATTATTCCCTGTTCCGGCGGTGCCGGAGACGTGGTTGCTGTCGGCTCGATGGTCACCCGGGTTCAACCTGGTGATCGCATAGCAGCATTCGTGAATGCCGTAGTTTCAAAGTCCGCAAAAAAGCCCGCAGTTACGCGGGCTTCTGGAATTTCGTGCTGGCAGCTATGCCCCACTGCCCTAGTGCATCAGCTTTTCGTACAACGTCCCGTGATCCAGCACCCTGCCCTTGTCGTCCATGACCCGCATCGCATCCGCCGAGACCTCGTCGATGACCACGACCTCGCCGTCGACGAAGCCGATTTCGATCTTCATGTCGATCAGACTGAGCCCCTTGTCGGTCAGGTCTGACTCGACGATACGACACACCCGGCGGGTGAGGTCCTTGGCCTGCTCGAGGTGCTGCTCGGTAAGGAGGTCGAGGGCAACGATGGTGTCGTCGTTGATAAGGGGATCACCGCGTTCGTCGTCCTTGATGGTGATCTCGACGAGGTAGTCGAGCGTACTCGCGGTGTCGCCGATGTAGTTCTGGTAACGCCGCTGGAAGCTGCCCCAGGGCCGAGTGCGGCAGATGAACTCGAGGCCGCCCTTGCCGCTGATATCCTTGCCCAAGGGCTCGGCGCGCCGGACTTCCATGCTGGCCTGCTCGAGGTCGAGACGCACCAGGTGGGTAGGGATGCCGGCGGCATGGAGGCACTTGAAGAAATGGTCGGTCATGGCGAGAGACTTTCGGCCTTTGCCTTCAACCTGTCCGATGACGGTGTTGGCGCCCGGGTCGATGACACCGTCTTCGCCGGTGACGTCGTCCTTGAAGACGAGGAGGATGTTGTCATTCGGCAGGGCGTACAGGTCCTTGGTCTTGCCGGAATAGATCTTTTCGCTGGTGTTCATCGGTTTACTCGCCGGTAGTTCCAATATCCCCTTCGGGGGCAAAGACGGGGCACCAGAGCGCCCCGCTGCTGTAACTCACTCCCACTCTATCGTCGCCGGCGGCTTGCTGGAAACATCATAAGTGACCCGATTGATACCCCGCACTTCATTAATTATGCGCGAAGACACTTTCTTTAGCAGCGCATACGGCAATTCCGCCCAATCGGCAGTCATGAAGTCGGACGTTTGTACGGCGCGCAACGCCACAACATAATCGTAGGTACGGCCGTCGCCCATGACGCCGACCGACTTGACGGGCAGGAACACGGCAAAGGCCTGGGAAGTGAGGTCGTACCAGCTCTTGCCGCTGATCGGATCGACGGTTTTACGCAGTTCTTCGATGAAGATGGCATCTGCACGGCGCAACAGATCGGCAAATTCGTGCTTGACCTCGCCTAGTATGCGCACGCCCAGTCCCGGACCTGGAAATGGGTGGCGGTACACCATGGCAGGCGGCAAACCGAGTGCCACACCCAATTTGCGGACTTCATCTTTGAAGAGCTCGCGCAGTGGCTCCAGCAATTTCAGGTTAAGCGTGTCGGGCAGACCGCCCACGTTATGGTGCGATTTGATCGCGACGGCCTTCCCGCCTTTAACTGCAGCCGATTCGATAACGTCGGGATAAATAGTGCCCTGGGCCAACCAGCGTGCATTGGCAAGTTTTCCGGCTTCTACCTGGAAGACTTCGACAAACTCTTTACCTATGATCTTGCGCTTGGCTTCGGGGTCGCTGACGCCGGCCAGCTTGCCCATGAACTGCTCGGTCGCATCAACGTGAATGACCTTGACCCCGAAATGGCCCGCAAAGGTTTCCATGACTTGCTTGGCTTCATTCAGGCGCAGCAGACCGTGGTCCACAAACACGCAAGTCAATTGGTCGCCAATCGCTTTATGGATAAGCGCTGCCGCTACGGATGAGTCCACCCCGCCCGACAGGCCCAGAATGACCTCGTCGCTGCCTACCTGAGCGCGAATATTTGCAATCGCCTCGGAGACGTAATCGGGCATATTCCAATCGCCATTGCAGCCGCAGATTTCGGTAACGAAACGGGCCAGAATGGCTTCGCCTTGGGCGGTATGGGTAACTTCCGGATGGAATTGCACGGCGTAAAAACCGCGAGCTTCGTCGGCCATGCCAGCTACAGGGCATGACGGCGTGGACGCCATCAGCTTGAAACCTGGGGGCAAAGCGGTAACTTTGTCGCCATGACTCATCCAGACCTTGAGCATGCCATGGCCTTCGGTCGTGGTGAAATCTTCCAAGCCGTCAAGCAGCTTGGTGTGACCATGCGCGCGCACTTCGGCATAGCCGAATTCGCGATGATCGGACCATTCGACCTTACCGCCCAACTGAGCGGCCATGGACTGCATGCCATAGCATATGCCCAGGACCGGGACACCCGCTTCAAATACCTTGCTAGGCACCTTGAGCGACTCTTCGTGGTAGGCCGAGGCGTGGCTGCCCGACAAGATAATGCCTTTCAGGCCGACCAGGCCCTCGATGAATGCGTTGTCGACATCACCCGGATGGATTTCGCAATAAACGCCCGCTTCGCGTACGCGTCGTGCGATAAGTTGAGTGACTTGTGAACCGTAATCGAGGATAAGTATGCGCTGGTGCATGGCAGAAAAAAGGAAAAAGAAAGCAAGGCATTAATGTAACGTATTGAGCCGGGTTGCGCTGGCACATATTGCCTAATACAGCTACAGTTTCGTGTAACAAGGAGCCTTCATGCAATCCAGGCAGTCAGCTGTTGTAATTTCACTCGCAGGATTTATCGCACTCGCTGTGGCCATGGGCATAGGCCGCTTTGCCTTCACCCCCATGCTACCCATGATGCAAAACGACTCTGGCCTAGGGCTCGCCGAAGGCGGCTGGCTTGCCAGCGCCAACTATCTGGGCTATTTGCTTGGGGCACTGGTCGCAGCAAGGCTACCCTGGACCTCCTCGGTGCAACTGCGAGTCGGGCTTTTCCTGGTACTGGCAACAACGATTCTTATGGGCGTCACCGAGACATGGCTTAGCTGGCTGGTGTGGCGGTTTATTGCGGGCGTTGCGAGTGCGTGGGTATTAGTCAGTACCTCCTCACTTTGCCTGCCGCGCCTGGCTGCATTGGGCCAGCCGCACCGGGCTGGCCTGGTATTTGCCGGGGTTGGCTGCGGCGTCGCTCTGGCAGGCATTTTGTGCATGGTGCTGGACTTAGCCACGGTATCCTCCTCGCGCACATGGCTGCTGCTGGGTGCTGTTGCATTGGTAGGCGCTTGGGGCGCCCGCGGTTTATGGCAAACATCACTGCCAACCGCTCCATCCCCAGCCACCCCCATCCCAGAGGCCCCAACAAGTCCTTCCAAAGCCATCAATGGCTACTGGACACTCATAGGATGCTACGGCTTGTTTGGATTTGGCTATATATTGCCAGCAACCTTTTTACCGGCGCAGGCCAAGCTGCTAGTAGCGGACCCCGCCCTCTTCGGCTTGGCATGGCCGCTGTTCGGCCTGGCGGCTGCTATCTCGACGCTGATCACCCCTAGGCTTGCCGCCATTTTTTCTCGCCGTACGGTGTGGGCAGGTGCTCAGTACATTATGGCTGCGGGCGTTTTGCTGCCTGTACTTTGGCCCAGCCTGTTTGCAATCGCCATTGCCGCCATCTGCGTAGGCGGTACCTTCATGGTGATCACCATGCTAGGCATGCAGGAAGCCCAGGCTGTAGGCGGCGTACACGCGCGCAAGCTGATGGCGGCCCTAACCGCCGCCTTTGCAGGGGGCCAATTGGCAGGACCAATATTCTTCAGCTTGACCCACACCTATTTCGCCGCAGACCTTGGCTTCGCGTTGATATTGGCTGCAATCGGCCTGGTGCTGAGCAGTCTCTTACTATTGAAATCCGGCAACCATATAAAGGAAGAGCAAGATGCCCGTTGAATCCCCTTCGTCCCGTACTTTCGTGCTGGTGCATGGCGCCTGGCATGGCGGCTGGTGCTGGTCAAGAGTCGCCGATCGTTTGCGCGCGTCGGGACATAAAGTCTACACGCCAACGCTTACCGGCCTTGGTGAGCGCGCGCATTTGCTGCGTCCAGATATTACATTGCACACCTTTGTGCAGGACGTTGCCAATGTGCTGATTTGGGAAGACTTGCACAATGTCACGCTGGTCGGACATAGCTTTGGAGGGCTGGTCATCACAGGCGTCGCCGATATTTTGGCCGACCGACTGGACCAACTGGTGTATCTGGATGCCTTTATCTTGGATAGCGGAGTTTCCACTTTCGATACTCTGCCAGACGATGTCGTGGCCAAGTTGCGCGCAATTGCAGACGCGCAACCGATACCGTCGCTACCAGCCCCCAAACCCAAGAGCCTGGGGTTGTTCGAGGTCGATGATGTGGCTTTTGTGGAGTCCCGGTTGACTCCGCAACCTCTGGGCGCGTACGAAACCGCGTTACCATTGCAGCACCCAGTCGGCAATGGCCTGCCCTGCGCTTACATTCATTGCACAGCGCCATCTTTTGCCGCCGTGGAAGGCTCGCGTCAATGGGTCAAGGAAAATACCAGTTGGGACTGGTCGGAACTGGAAGCCGGGCATGACGCCATGGTGTCCGCGCCCGGCCTGCTGGCCGAGCGCTTGAACCAATTAGCTTATTCAGCCCGGTAGTTGGGGGCTTCCTTGGTGATTTGCACATCGTGCACGTGCGACTCGCGTACGCCCGCCGAGGTGATTTCAACAAATTCAGCCTTGTTGCGCATTTCTTCGATGGAAGCACAACCGCAATACCCCATGGAAGCGCGAATACCGCCTATCAATTGATAGATGATGGCAATAACGCTGCCTTTGTAGGGTACCCGACCCTCAATGCCTTCTGGAACCAGCTTATCGACATTGTTGTTGGGATCCTGGAAATAGCGATCTGCCGAACCGTCGGACATGGCGCCCAGGCTACCCATGCCGCGATACGACTTGTATGAGCGGCCTTGAAACAGGACGACTTCACCGGGGGCTTCTTCTGTGCCGGCAAACATGCCGCCCATCATGCAGGCTGAAGCGCCGGCAGCGAGCGCCTTGGAAACGTCACCCGAATAACGGATGCCGCCGTCGGCGATAAGAGGAACACCCGTGCCTTGCAGCGCCTTGGCAACATCAGCAATTGCTGTAATTTGCGGAACACCTACACCTGCGACGATACGCGTGGTGCAAATCGACCCGGGGCCAATACCCACTTTTACGCAATCGGCACCGGCTTCGACCAAAGCCTTTGCTGCGCTAGCGGTAGCAATATTGCCGCCAATAACCTGGATTTTGGGATAGTTCTTTTTAACCCAGCGCACGCGTTCAATAACGCCGGCAGAATGGCCGTGAGCCGTATCCACAACAATGACATCGACGCCTGCATTGGCCAGTTTTTCAACCCGTTCTTCGGTGCCTTCACCTACGCCTACTGCTGCGCCTACGCGCAACTGGCCTTGATGATCTTTCGAGGCACTGGGATGTTCTGTATTTTTGACAATGTCTTTGACTGTTGCCAACCCGCGCAACTGGAACTTGTCGTTGACAATAAGCACGCGTTCCAGACGGTGCTTGTGCATGAGTGATTGCGCCTCGTCGAGCGTAGCGCCTTCTTTCATGGTGACCAAACGGTCTTGCGGCGTCATGACGTCGCGCAACGGGACGTCCAGCCGGTCTTCGAAGCGCAGATCGCGATTCGTGACGATACCGACCAGCTTGCCCGCTTCGACCACTGGCAAGCCGGAAATACCATGCTGACGTTGCAATGTAATGGCATCGCGCACTTTCATGGTGGGCGTGACGGTAACCGGGTCAATCACAATACCGAACTCGTGACGCTTGACGCGCGCGACTTCGCGGGCCTGTTCGTCGGCAGTAAGGTTTTTGTGAATGATGCCGATACCGCCTTCCTGGGCCATGGCAATGGCAAGGCGCGCCTCAGTCACGGTGTCCATGGCCGCGGAAACCAGCGGGATGTTCAGCGTGATGTCTCGGGTGAAACGAGTCGCAAGGGACGCGTCGCGAGGCAGTATTTCGGAATACGCGGGAACCAACAACACATCGTCGAAGGTGAGCGCTTTTTTGATTAGACGCATAAACTAGCTCCGTGCAAAGCAAGATTATACGCGAACTAAGGGTCAATACCTACTTTATGCGCCGACATGAGGATATTACTTGCCGAAAGCGGCTGCTAAACAACAAGCGGGCATGAAGGCCGTGCCTTGCATGCCCGCCTGGCAGGCGTTTAGCCCAACCACACCCTGGCATTGCGGAACATACGCAGCCAAGGACTATAGCCACCGTGCGCGCTGTCAACGCCACCGGTATCGGCAGGCCCCCAGCTTGTTGGCGCCCATGACATCATCACGTTGCGCGTCACGCGTTCGGGATGAGGCATCATTACCGTGAAGCGCCCATCTGCCGTTGTGACGCCGGCAATACCCTGAGGACTACCGTTAGGGTTATAGGGATACTGCTCTGTGCGTTTCCCGTGATTATCAACAAAATGCAGCGCTGTCCGGACTTGGGCCAGCGTGCCCTGCTGCGTAAAATTCGCATAGCCTTCGCCGTGCGCCACAGCCACCGGGACGCGGGTTCCGGCCATGCCTTGCATGAACAGCGACGGCGATTCGGGAATTTCCATCAGGGACAAGCGCGCTTCATACTTTTCCGACTGATTTCGTGTGAATCTGGGCCAGTGTTCGGCGCCAGGAATCATGCTCGCCAGCGCAGCCATCATTTGGCAACCATTGCATACGCCCAACGCAAAAGTGTCCGGACGAGCAAAATAGGCCGCGAACTGATCGGCCAGCAGTGTATTGAAGCGTATGGTTCGCGCCCAACCTTCACCCGCACCCAACACGTCGCCGTAGCTAAAGCCCCCTACCGCTACCAAGCCTTGCATGTCGTCCAGGCGTGCGCGCCCGGATAGCAAGTCTGTCATATGCACATCTTCTGCCTGAAACCCTGCCTTGTCGAAGGCCCAGGCCATTTCAACCTGACTGTTGCAACCCTGCTCGCGCAAGATGGCAATTTTAGGGCGCTTGCCTGTGAGGATAAACGGCGCGGCGACATCTTCCTGCGGATCGAAAGCAACCACGGGGCTGAGCCCAGGATCGCTGCTGTCTTGCCAGATATCGAATTCCGCTTGGGCGCAGGCCGGATTGTCGCGCAAGGCCATAATGCGACGGCTGACTTCGGCCCATTGCTGGCCCAGTTCGGCGCGCGGCTTTTGGTAAATACATTTACCATCCCGGAACAACTGAATTTCATCCAGCTTATTCAGACTGCCAATTACATGGGAATGGGCCGACAAGCCCACCGCGCGCAATTGTTGCAACACGAAATCGCGCTGGGCCAGCGGCACTTGAATAACCGCGCCGGCTTCCTCCGCAAACAAGGCCTTGAGGGTGATTTCGTCCCGTTGAACCGACATTTGATCTGCACGGATCTTATAGTCGCCGTAGTCGGCGGCTACCGGATCTATGGTCAGCATATCCAGGTTAATCGACACGCCTACACGCCCGGCAAATGCCATTTCGGATACGGTGGCCAATAGACCGCCATCGGAACGATCGTGATAAGCCAGGATATGTTTGTCGGCTGCTAATTGACGCAACACAGTGAAGAAAGACACCAGCGCCGCGGCATCGGTGATATCGGGAACAGTCTCCCCGACCCGATTAAAGGCTTGCGCCAGGATCGAAGCCCCCAGGCGTTGCTGACCAAAGCCTAAATCGATGAGAATTAGCGCGGTATCACCCGCATCCGTACGTAACTGCGGCGTCAAGGTCGCCCGCACGTCGGTCACCGGCGCAAAGGCCGTCACGATCAGCGAAACCGGCGCCAGCACTTCGCGCTGCTCGCCGTCGTGCGACCACGTCGTGCGCATGGATAGCGAATCCTTCCCTACAGGAATGGACAGGCCCAATTGCTGGCACCAATCGCTTATCGCCGATACGGTGTCGTACAAGGCCGCGTCCTGGCCGGACGCCCCGCATGCGGCCATCCAGTTTGCCGACAGTTTAATGTCTTTCATCGACTTGACGTCGCTGGCGACCAGGTTGGTCAGTGCTTCGGCGATAGCCATGCGGCCGGACGCGGGTGCGTCGATCATGGCGATGGGGGTGCGTTCACCCATAGCCATGGCTTCGCCGCGCACACCTTCGTAATCTGCCAGGGTCACCGCGCAGTCGGCCACCGGAATCTGCCAGGGCCCGACCATTTGATCCCGGCTAGTCAGGCCGCCTACCGAACGATCACCGATAGTAATGAGGAAATTCTTGCTGGCCACAGTCGGGTGACGCAATACACGCGAGATGGCTTCATCAAGCGCAATATCCGTAATATCCAGGTCTTCGCCGACGCCAGGCTGGCGCTGCACATCACGTGTCATGCGTGGTGGCTTGCCCAGGATGACATCGATAGGCACGTCGACCGGCCGCACATCGGCGTCGGATTTAGGCGTGATTAGTTCTGAAACGCCAGGCAAGCCTTCGCCATAAGTAACGCGTAATTGGCGCTCTTCGGTGGCCACGCCAACAACCGCATAGGGACACCGTTCGCGCCGTGCGATTTCATCGAAGCGCGACAAATCTTGCTGCAAGATGGCCAGTACGTAGCGCTCCTGCGATTCGTTGCTCCAGATTTCGGCTGCGGACAAGCCGGATTCTTCAAGATGCACCTGTTGCAACTCGAAAATGGCGCCCCGCCCTGCGTCGTTGACCAACTCGGGGAAAGCGTTGGACAAACCGCCTGCGCCGACGTCATGGATGGCCAGGACAGGATTGTTATCACCCTGCTGCCAGCAACGATCTATGACTTCCTGCGCACGCCGCTCGAGTTCGGGGTTGCCCCGTTGAACGGAATCGAAGTCCAGTTCGGCGGTGTTGGCGCCTACGCTCATGCTGGATGCAGCACTACCGCCCATGCCAATGCGCATGCCAGGACCGCCCAATTGAATCAGCAAGGCCCCCGGAGGGATTGGGTCTTTGTGGGTGAGGCGCGCATCAATGGAGCCTAAGCCGCCCGCAATCATGATGGGCTTGTGATAGCCCCAACGGGTACCGCCGGCGGTTTGTTCGAAGGTACGGAAATAGCCCAGCAGATTGGGGCGCCCGAATTCGTTACTAAAAGCAGCGCCGCCGATGGGGCCTTCTATCATGATATCCAGCGGACTGGCGATACGCTCGGGCGACCCGTGAGCGTCGATCTCCCAAGGTTCTGGCGCATCTTTAAAGCGCAGATTGGACACCGTGAAGCCCGTCAGGCCCGCCTTCGGCTTGGATCCGCGGCCCGTAGCGCCTTCATCACGAATTTCTCCGCCCGCGCCGGTAGCAGCGCCCTGAAACGGAGCAATGGCTGTCGGATGGTTGTGTGTTTCCACTTTCATCAACGTATGCACCACAGCCTGATGGTGCTCGTAGGTGGAAACCGATGCCGTATTGCCCGCATGAAACAAGGTTGCCGGCCCACCGCTCATGATGGCTGAGTTGTCGGAATAAGCGACCACTGTGCCTTCGGGTTGCGCCGCATGCGTTGCACGTATCATGCCGAACAGCGTATTTTGTTGCTCGATTCCGTCAATGACCCACTGCGCATTGAATATTTTGTGGCGGCAGTGCTCGCTATTGGCCTGCGCAAACATCATCAATTCGACGTCTGTTGGGTTACGGCCCAGTTGCTTGAATGCCGCATCCAGGTATTCGATCTCGTCTTCCGACAAAGCCAGGCCCAAGCTGCGGTTGGCCTCGTCCAGCGCCGCCTGCCCTTGGCCAATAACATCGACCATCTGTATAGGCTTGCCAGGCAAGGAAGCAAACAGTGCTGCACCGTCAAAGGCGGCATCCACCACTGTTTCCGTCATGCGATCATGCAGACAATCGGCGATTTTCGCCAATTGTTCGGCAGTAATGGACTTAGCGCCGAGCAGACCGCGCGAGGGAGTCAGCGTGTAATGAATCCCACGTTCGATACGTCGCACGGACTGCAGACCGCAATTATGTGCGATGTCGGTGGCTTTACTGGCCCAGGGTGACACCGTCCCGAAGCGAGGAACAACGCGCAAGACCAGAGAGTTTTTATCTTCTTTGCTGCTATTGGCAGCGTTGCCGTAGTCGAGTAACTGCTCGAGCTGCGCCTGATCTTGGGAATTCAGGCCTGCTTCAGTCCACACATAGTGCTCGAAGCGGCCGCTAATGTCGGCGACGGGGAGTTCAAGTTCGGCAAACCGCTGCAGGAGCCGTTCACGACGAAATGAGGACAAAACCGAGGAGCCAAGGAGATACTGGATAGAGTTCACGATACGACGCAGGCAAAAGGAGGGAAACATGGCATTTTACCTGCTTGCGGGGGAAGAAGGTTTCGGGTCATGCGGATGCTGGATATATGCCGGAGTTATGGGGTTGTATTGGTGTTGGATAAGCCCTGTTTACGTGCTGTTGGATGCTTATCGGTTTAGGGGCCTGGAGCCCGTCTTACTCAGTTTTTAAATACATCGTTGCTGCGGTCTTGCTTGTTTTTGTTCAACACGCCATTGCTGCGTCCTTGTCATATTCTTAACACGCCGTAGCTGCGGTGATGGGGATATGCGCTCCTCGTGGCCCGATTCGGCGCCCTGCGCGCCGAACCAGCGTGGACTGGCTCGTACGCCCATTCGGGCTGCCTTCGCCTAC
>NZ_JBEBUX010000137.1:0-10596 GCF_040393045.1 Pollutimonas bauzanensis
ATGCTGTGGTCAAACGCTTCTGACGCTGTAATGGATCCGATGTTCTTAATAGGCGCGTCAGGTCTGGGCATCTGACCTCCTTTGGATCCGCGTGTCAGGCCTGAGCATCTACTTTCTTCTTAGTCCGCGTGTCAGGGCCTACGGGGTGGTGTTTTGCTCCTCGTGGCCGGTTCGTCGCCCTTCGGCGCCGAACATCGCGTGGCCTCGTTCGTCCACCCCGTCCGGGGTTCCCTTCACTTCCGGCCCGCTCCGCCCCGAAAGTCGCTGCAACACCACCCCGTAGGCCCTGACACGCTGCGCAATGGAAATTTGAAGCATCGCTGGGACGGGCTGAGTGCTTGGCCTTTTTGCGTAACGCTGCCTGTGAACGGACCAATGCAGGCCACGGTCAACGACGCTGGGCCGTATGGCGTGTTGCCGCAGCGGTCTAAGCAGGCCACCGCGAACTGGACCTGCTACGGATAACAAATCGCAGCAACATAAGCATACGGCCGTGACTAATACCTGACTTGACGTCCGAGAGCCCCGGCTGGCGGGGCGCGGAGGACGAGCGCATGATTTCTTTGGAACTTGCCGGAGTTTAGGCAAAAAGGCCAAGCACGCTGCCCGTCCCAGCGACCTTGCCGATTAATCTATCGCAGGCGTGGCTGCGGTGATGGGGATATGGGCGACGTTCGGGGCACCCGGCGTAGGGGCTCGCCAGCGGGCCGGACGTGAAGGGAACCCCTATGCCGGGCGCCCCGAATGGGGTGGACGAACGAGGCCACGCTGGTTCGGCGCGCAGGGCGCCGAATCGGGCCACGAGGAGCCCATATTCCCATCACCGCAGCCACGGCGTGTCAGAAGATAAACAAGCAAGAACGCACCGACAGCGTCCTAAGCAACAGCAACAGCAAGAAAAAACCTTACTCCTGCGCCCCCTGCATCCTGGCAAAGAAAGCTAACACCTGCTCCGGCTCCCGCGTGCGGGCGAATGGCGGCAGGCCTCGCCATAGCAGCTTACCGTAAGGCTTCTCGACAATACGGGCATCGCCCACCATCAACACCCCCCAGTCCTGCTCCGAACGGATCAAGCGGCCAGCCCCCTGCTTCAACGCAATGGCAGCTTCCGGCAACTGATACTCCATAAAAGGGTTACCGCCCTGCGTACGACACAGATTCAACCGAGCCTCAAGTACCGGGTCATCAGGCGGCGCAAAGGGCAACTTGTCGATCGCTACCAAAGTCAACGCGTCGCCGGGCACATCAATGCCCTCCCAGAAACTGGCGCTTCCGACCAGCACTGCATTCTTGCCGGCCCGGAAGCGTTCCAGCAACACGCCGCGAGAACTTTCACCCTGGCGCAACAGCAAACGGTCGATATCCTCGTCCTCAAAGCGTTCTTCCAGCAATTCAGCAATACGGTCCACCGCCCGCAAAGTAGTACACAGCACGAGCACGCCGCCCGAACAGGTCTTGATCAGCGGCATGAGCGTATCGACGAATTTCTGGTTGAAGTCGCGATCGCTGGGCAATGGCAAGTTCTTGGGGACATACAGCACGCCTTGGCCTGCATAGTCGAACGGTGAGTTCCAGCTTTCGGTTCGGGCATCCCACAAGCCTAGCTGGCGCATGAAGTGACCAAAATCGCCATGTACTGACAGCGTCGCCGATGTCAGCACCCAGGCTTGATCCTTGCCGCGATATCTTGAAAAAATCTGCGCTACCGACAGCGGAGCGCTATGCAAACGCATGTGATGCAGGCTGTGCTCTACCCAGCGCACGGCGGCCGACGTGTCTTTTTCCTTTGCTGCGCCGTCAGCCTCGCCCTCGGGTTTGGCTGGCTTGAGGGCATTGTTTCCTTGCCTGTCTGGCTGGCTCCATTGATACAGCTTTGCCCGGATGTCCAGGCATGTCTTGGCCACCGCAGCCAGATCGGGATGCTTTTCACTTACCACGCCCAGCAGCGCAGTACTGGCGTCCAGAACTTCCAGCAAGGTTGCCAGCGCCGCGTCGAATTCAGCTGCGTTAGGAATGGCTTGGAAAGTGGCTTTCCGACCCGGCAGCTTGTCGATGGGCGCCGCGGCAAGGCGCAATTCCCGCGCGGCATGTTCAATTTTTCTACCGACCTCGCTCCAGTTGGTGGATTCGCGCGCATAGGCTAGGCCGGCTGCCTCGGCGGCCCGCGCCAGGTCGAGCAGTTGATGCGAAGACACGCTAGAGCCCAGGAAGCGCGTTGCAATATCGGGCAACTGGTGCGCTTCGTCAAAGACGACCAGCTCGACCGCCGGCAGCAAATCAGTGATGCCTTCCTCGCGCAATGCCAGGTCGGCCATGAACAATGCGTGGTTCACCACCACAAGGTCAGCCTCCTGGGCCTGACGACGTGCCTTGAGGACGAAACAGTCGCGCACATTCGGGCATTCCTGGCCGAGGCAGTTTTCCCGCGTCGAAGTCACCCGGCTCCAGATATCGGCTTCTTCCGGGACAGGTGTCAGTTCGCTTTTATCGCCGCTTTTGGATTGTTGAGCAAAAACCTGTATGTGCCGCAGTTGGCTTATTTCAGCACGGGATTTCAATGCCCTGTCATCACCCGACAAGCGTTCCAAATGGTAATGACAAACGTAATTACCCCGTCCTTTGAGCAAGGCAACGTTAATCGGCAGCGCCAAGGCTTTGCGCAGACGCGGCAAGTCACGCCTGAACAACTGATCTTGCAGCGTCCGCGTACCGGTAGACACCAGCACCTTGCTACCGCTTAAAAATGCCGGCACCAGATATGCCCAAGTTTTGCCTGTACCGGTACCCGCCTCGGCGATCAGGGTGGAATGATCACGCAACGCCTCTTCAATGGCCTGGGCAAGCTCAAGTTGCGCCTGCCGGGGGCGATAGTCGGGCATGGCCTTGGCAATAGGGCCATCAGGGGCGAAGATATCGGATAGTTCTTGCAAAAGCATTTAAAGTGACTATTGAGTCTGCCCGCATGAAAGGGGCTGAAAAAAAGGGTAAAGTCGTCAGGCTGAAGACCGCGCATGTAGACTTGTATGTTGATTGGCGCGCGTGGCGCTCTTCACAATTGTTTATAAGACTACACGTGATGATACCCGTGTATTTTCCAGCGCGGCGTCGGGTTGTGGCAAAATTCGCCGCGTGATTTACGTTAAATGATGGACTAATGACTGATACCTCTGTTCAAGCTAAACCCGCCTCTGTCGTACAAGAGGCGGATCCCGCCCGCATTATCGCCCTACTGGCCAACGAACTTAATGTGCGTCCCAACCAGGTTGCGGCCACGGTCGAACTGCTCGACGGAGGAGCAACAGTTCCGTTTGTTGCCCGGTACCGCAAAGAAATCACCGGAGGGCTGGACGACACTGTACTGCGTAACCTCGAGATACGACTGCTGTATCTGCGCGAGCTTGAATCCAGGCGTATCGCCATTCTTGAGTCTATCGAACAGCAAGGCAAGCTTAACCCCGCGCTGCACCAGGAAATCAACGCTGCCGACACCAAGCAGCGCCTGGAAGACTTATATGCTCCCTACAAGCCCAAACGCCGCACACGGGCTCAGATTGCCCGCGAAGCCGGCCTGGAGCCGCTGGCCGACGGCATTATCGCCGATCTCACCTGCGACCCAGCCATATTGGCAGAAAGCTACCTGAATCCGGAAGCTTCGATCAACGACGTCAAAGGCGCTCTGGACGGCGCCCGCGATATTCTTGCAGAACGCTATGCTGAAAATGCGGACCTGCTGGCCAATATGCGTGAGCACCTGTGGAAAACCGGGCTTCTGTATTCCAAGGTCGTCGAAGGCAAAGAAAACGAGGGCGATAATTTTCGCGACTGGTTCGACTTTAACGAGCCGCTGCGTTCCTTGCCTTCCCACAGAATCCTGGCCCTGCTGCGTGGCCGCCAGCAAGGCGCGCTGGACATACGCCTGGGATTGGAAGCTGATCTTGAAGCACAAATACCCCATCCCTGCGTAGTCCGGATTGCCGACTTCTTGAAAGTCGGCGCCGACTTCGGACTCAATGCATCGGCGCGTGGCCGCTGGTTGGGCGAAGTATCCCGCTGGACGTGGCGCGTGAAGCTGTTGACAGCGTTCGAATCCGAACTCGTCGGACGCCTGCGCGATACGGCGGAACAAGAAGCCATACGTGTTTTCGCCGCCAATCTGAAAGATCTTTTACTGGCGGCCCCCGCCGGCCCGAAAGCGGTGCTGGGCCTTGATCCCGGCATTCGAACCGGCGTCAAAGTTGCCGCCATCGATGCCACCGGCAAAGTGCTTGATACCGCAACCATCTACCCCTTCGAACCGCGCCGAGACCGTGATGGCAGCATCAAGGTATTGGCTGCCCTTGCGGCCAAACACAAGATCGAGCTCGTCGCTATCGGCAATGGTACGGCTTCGCGCGAAACCGAAAAGCTGGTTATCGACATGCAGGAAAAATACCCTGCGCTGACACTGACTCGCGTCATCGTGTCCGAAGCTGGTGCGTCGGTGTATTCGGCGTCGGAGCTTGCCGCACATGAATTCCCCGATCTGGACGTTACGCTGCGCGGGGCGGTATCCATAGCGCGCCGCCTCCAGGATCCGCTGGCTGAATTGGTCAAGATAGAGCCCAAGGCCATCGGCGTGGGCCAGTATCAGCACGATGTAAACCAGCGCGAATTGGCCCGATCGCTTGATGCCGTGATTGAAGATTGTGTGAACGCCGTCGGGGTTGACCTTAATACCGCTTCGGCGCCGCTGCTTACGCGCGTGTCAGGCCTGAGCTCGCTTTTGGCTAAAAACATTGTAAGCTGGCGTAACGAGAACGGCGCCTTTCCGAACCGGAAAGCACTGCTGAAAGTACCCCGTTTCGGCGACAAAGCATTTGAACAGGCGGCGGGATTTCTTCGCATTCCAGATGGCGACAATCCGCTGGATGCCTCTTCCGTCCACCCCGAAGCCTATCCTGTGGTGGAACGCATACTTGAAAAGATCAAGGCCGAAGCGCACAACATCATGGGTCAGCAAGGCGCCTTGAAAGGTGTCTCTCCATCCGACTTCACTGACGAGCGTTTCGGGTTGCCTACCGTGAAAGATATTTTTTCCGAACTCGAAAAGCCCGGTCGCGATCCCCGTCCCGAATTCAAGACGGCACAATTCAAGGAAGGAATCAACACCATCAACGATCTGCTGCCCGGCATGATTCTTGAAGGAGTCGTCACCAACGTAGCCAATTTCGGCGCTTTTGTCGACGTAGGTGTGCACCAGGATGGCCTGGTGCACATTTCGGCGCTCTCTGACACCTTCGTCAAAGACCCGCGCGATGTGGTCAGGGTCGGCCAAACCGTCACTGTCAAAGTGCAGGAAGTCGATGCGCCGCGCAAGCGGATCGGCCTCACCATGCGCCTGAAAGATGACACTGCGCCAATACGCCGCGGCAGCGGAGAACAACGTCCCGCATCAGGGGGTGCCGGGCGTAGCAATGCCTCGCAGAAACGTCAGGCCGAGCCGGCCGCTTCAGGCGCCATGGCAGCCGCTTTCGCCAAACTCAGGAAATAAAACGCCATATGACTATCGAACCCGACTCTTATCAGACCAAACTGGCAACGCTTATTGGCCTATTGTCCTGCGGGGACATGGACGAGCATGAGACTGCCCGCATCGTAAACATCTGCGAACAAGCCAAGACCGATCCGGCGAAGACGCTGAAGGACAATTATGGCGCCGACGCCGCCAAGGTGGCGCAGTATGATCCTGCCGGCGTCATGGCATTTATCATTTTTGTCGAATTGGAAGACTACTTTGCGGTTGCCGACAATGTCGATGAGCTATACGAGCAAATCGTCGATGCGTTCGAGAACCCTGCCTTGCCCGAGTACCCTTACGACAACAATAACTTTGAAACCCTGTCAGATTTTTACGACTGGGTGGATAAGCAATTGCAGGTACATCACGAGAAATATTGCCTGCTGTGCTTTGGCGAGAGCTATACCAACGACTTTCAGTCGGTGCTGGTATACCGTGATCAATTGGCCGATATTCTTGCTTTGTGCAAGGAACTCGACATGCAAGCCCACCGATGTGAATAACACCCAATAGTGGTTTACCCCGCTTAATGACTGTCGCAATATAAGGTAAAAAGCGCTACAAGAGATCATGTGATTTACTTGTGGCGGATATGGAAACAGCATCTAAGCCGGAACCATTGGTCAGCTTTCGCAATGTCCAGAAGTCTTACGACGGCGAGACGCTGGTAGTCAAGGACCTGAACCTGGATATCTATCCTGGCGAATTCCTGTCATTGCTGGGGCCTTCGGGCTCCGGCAAAACCACTTGCCTTATGATGCTCGCGGGTTTTGAGTTTCCCACCAGCGGGGAAATTTTGCTCGAACGGCAAAGCCTGAACAATGTACCTCCGCACAAGCGCAATATTGGCATGGTCTTTCAGAACTATGCCTTGTTCCCCCATCTAAGCGTCGAGAAAAACCTTGAGTATCCGCTGACAGTCAGGAAGATGCCGGCGCGGCAGCGCAAGGAACGTATCGCCGAAGCCCTGGCCATGGTGCAGATGGGCGCTTTTGCCAAACGCTATCCCAGCCAGTTGTCCGGCGGCCAGCAGCAACGCATCGCCCTGGCCAGAGCCCTGGTGTTCAATCCCAAACTGGTGCTCATGGATGAACCGCTTGGGGCGCTGGACAAGCAACTGCGCGAACACATGCAGCTCGAGCTCAAAGCTCTGCACCGTTCGCTGGGCATCACCTTCGTATATGTCACCCACGATCAAAGCGAGGCGCTGACTATGTCGGATCGAGTCGCGGTATTCGATCAGGGCATCATTCAGCAGGTGTCCGCCGCGGACACGCTATACGAATCGCCGTGCAATAGCTTCGTGGCGGGATTCGTCGGGGACTGCAACCACCTTGGGGCCACAGTCGAGTCTGCTCGCGACGGGCAATGCGTAGTGCGGCTGGCGGAATCATCGCAACTGAGTGCATTGAATGTCGGCGGCCTGGCCGCCGGAGCGTCCTGTGTCATAGCAATACGCCCCGAACGCCTGCACATCGTCGGCAGCGGACAAGCCAATGCCATTGCCGCTACCGCGCTCGATACCGTCTATTTCGGCGACCACGTACGCCTGCGTTGCCAAGTGGGCGCGGCGGACTCTATTTTCGTCAAGCTGCCGCTGGACAACAACCAGGCAGCAATCGATGGACTAACGCCGGGCAGTCCCGTTTTCTTGCAAGCGCTGCCGCAGCATGTCAGAGCATTCACCCCTTGAACAGTACCAAGCCACAACATAAAACATACAAAGGAGACCAATATGAAAATTCATAAAGCGCTATATGGCGCAGGGTTCGCTGCCTGTTTATTGGCTGGCGCAACAAATTCCGCCCAAGCGCGCGATCTGACTATCGTCAACTTCGGTGGCGCCAACGGCGATGCACAGCAGGTCGCTTTTGTGCAGCCGCTGGAAAAGGAATTGGGTATCAAGATAATCAGCGTGGCCTACAACGGCGAACAGGCCAAGGTCAAAGCCATGGTCGAAACCAATAATGTCGTGTGGGATGCTGTCGAAGTAGAAACGGCGGATCTGGGCCGCGGTTGCGACGAGGGTCTATACGAAAAGCTGGATTGGTCCAAGATAGGCAACAAGGCCGATTTCATCCCCGAAGCAGTCCACGATTGCGGGGTAGGCACTTTTGTATGGTCAACCGTATTGGCCTACAACGGCAAGACTCAGAAAACAGCACCCAATAGCTGGGCCGATTTCTGGGATGTCAAAAAATTCCCAGGCAAGCGCGGCATGCGTAAAGGCGCCCGCTACAATCTGGAATTCGCGCTCATGGCCGACGGCGTGGCGCCCGGTGAAGTCTACAAAGTCCTCGCGACACCTGAGGGCATAGACAGGGCCTTCAGCAAGCTTGATGAACTCAAGCCCCACATCCAGTGGTGGGAGGCGGGAGCCCAACCCGTGCAAATGCTGGCTGCCGGCGACGTGGCCATGTCCACGGTTTACAACGGCCGTATCGATGCCGCCAATCGCGAAGGCCAGTCCCTGAAAATCGTTTGGAACGAAAGCATTTACGATCTGGACTATTGGGTCATTCCTACAGGCGCGCCCAACAAAGAGCTGGCTGAAAAATTCATCAAGTTCGCTTCATCCACAGGACCTCAGGTCGCGTACTCGCAACATATCGCCTATGGTCCCATCAATAAGCAGGCGATTGACAAGCTCGATCCAAAGCTGCTGGCTGATCTGCCGAACTCGCCCCAAAACATCAAGAACGCCTTGCTGTCCAGTTATGACTATTGGGCTGATCACGGTGAAGAACTGGATCAACGGTTCTCTGCCTGGTCCACCCGATAACGCACCACAACTGCCCTGAAAGGCCCCTGTCCGCCTCGGCATGCGGGGGCCATCGAGACCGGCAAATCCATGAGCGAAATGCTAAGCACAGCCAGCCCAAATATAAAAAAAGCCATGTCGGCAACGGCACGCAAACAAAAGTGGCGTGCGTTGCTGCTGATTGCGCCATTGGCGATCTTTTTGCTGGTTATTTTTGTGGTGCCGATCAGCGCCCTGCTGTATCGCGCCGTTGACAACCCGGAAGTCATACAACGCCTTCCCGACACCCTGGCTTCGCTGAAAACCTGGGATGGTCAGCAGGCGCCGCCCGACACCAGCTATGCTGCCTTGATGGCCGACTTACAGCGCGCCAAAGATCAATCCGCCACAGGCAGTCTGGCCCGCAGGCTGAACTATGAAATTTCCGGCTATCGCACACTGATATTCAAAACCGTGCGCCGCATGCCGCTGGATGACGTCAAAACGCTAGGCGACAGCGGCATCAAGGCCGCCTTCCTGAAGATCGACCCGCGCTGGGGCGATCCGGCCTACTGGCAGGCGATCGCCAATAATGCCGCACCCTATTCCGCCTATTACCTGCTGGCATCCCTGGACTTGAAGCAAGAGCCCGATGGCAGCATCGTGCGCGTACCGCCCACCACATCGGCCTTCCTCGATATATTCGGACGCACTTTTTTGATTAGCGCCGTCGTCACGCTGGCTACGTTGCTGCTGGGGTACCCCCTGGCTTATTGGATATCCACCCTGTCCAAGCGCCGTGCAAACCTCGTCATGATTTGTATATTGATACCATTCTGGACGTCCATCCTGGTGCGTATCGCCGCATGGGTCGTGCTGCTGCAGCGTCAAGGCCTGGTCAATAAATCGCTGATGGGCCTGGGAGTGACTGACACGCCGATAGAGCTGCTGTTCAATCGGCTGGGCGTCTACATCGCCATGACCCACATCCTGCTTCCCTTCATGATCCTGCCTATCTACAGCGTCATGCAATCCATCCCGCCCACGTACCAGCGTGCCGCCATATCACTGGGCAGCCATCCGTTTTCCGCCTTCTGGCGCGTTTATGTCCCGCAGACCTATCCCGGTGTCGGCGCAGGAACCTTGCTGGTCTTCATCATCGCCGTGGGCTACTACATCACCCCCGCCTTGCTGGGCGGCGCGGGCGACCAGATGATCAGCTACTACGTTGCCTATTTCACCAACCAGACCATCAACTGGGGCATGGCAAGCGCTCTCGGATTTTTACTGCTTGTCGGCACGCTGGTGCTGTATTCCCTATACCGGCGACTGTCCGGTCGCGAACTTGGGTTGGGCTAAGGAGCGACCGCCATGGCACTACGCACAAGCAAATTCCCCCCTTACACATCCCGACTGGAACGCGCCTGGCATTATGGTCATCGCATCCTGAGCCTTCTGATTTTGGTATTCCTGGTGCTGCCCATATTGGTGATCGTGCCATTGTCGTTCAGCGAAAGCAGTTTGTTGCTATACCCCATCCCTGCTTTCTCGCTGAAATGGTATCAGGCGCTATTCGCTTCCGACGACTGGATGCGCGCAGCCCGCAATAGCTTTATCGTTGCGCCATCGGCGACAGTGATTGCGACCATATTGGGCACGCTTGCGGCCGTTGGCCTTCACAGCAGCAACTTCTTCGGAAAGAGCCTGCTGATGGCAGTGCTGATTTCACCCATGATCGTCCCGCTAGTCGTAGTTGGCGTGGGGATCTACCTGTTCTTTGCCCCCTACGGCCTGACCAGCAGTTATACGGGGCTGATACTGGCGCACGCCGCACTGGGCGCTCCCTTTGTCGTGACCACCGTCATGGCAACCCTGCAGGGCTTCAACCAGAACCTGGTACGCGCGGCTTACAGCCTGGGCGCCAGCCCGCCGCGGGCCTTCTTCACGATAACATTGCCGATTATCGCGCCTGGCGTCATTGCGGGCGCCTTATTCGCGTTTGCGACGTCGTTCGATGAGGTCGTCATTACCTTGTTCCTGGCGGGCCCTGAACAAGTGACTTTGCCTCGGCAAATGTTTACCGGCATCCGGGAAAACATCAGCCCCATTATCGCAGCCGTGGCCACGATATTGATCGTTTTCTCGACGTGCCTGCTGCTGACGCTGGAATGGCTGCGCGGGCGCAGTCATTCGAATGCAGTCTGATTAGCGTATTTTCGGTTCAAGTGTTCAAGTGTTTACGGCACCTGCATGACGCTTTGCATGCATCATGATGCTTTCGCGCCGTTGTCTCGCTCTG
>NZ_JBEBUX010000138.1:0-10445 GCF_040393045.1 Pollutimonas bauzanensis
CGATTTCTTCACCGACCTTGACGATACCGCGCTCGATACGGCCAGTCACCACGGTGCCGCGACCCGAGATCGAGAACACGTCTTCCACAGGCATCAGGAACGTGCCGTCAATGGCGCGCTCTGGCGTAGGAATGTAGGTGTCCAGCGCTTCGGCCAGCTTCATGATGGCAGGCTTGCCCATGGGGCCTTCGTCGCCTTCCAGAGCCAGTTTGGCCGAACCCGTGATGATCGGGGTGTCGTCGCCAGGAAAATCGTACTTCGAGAGCAGCTCGCGCACTTCCATTTCAACGAGTTCGAGCAGCTCGGCGTCGTCGACCATGTCGGCCTTGTTCAGGAACACAATGATGTAAGGCACGCCAACCTGGCGCGACAACAAGATGTGCTCACGCGTTTGTGGCATGGGGCCGTCAGCGGCCGACACGACCAAAATCGCGCCGTCCATTTGCGCTGCGCCCGTGATCATGTTCTTGACATAGTCAGCGTGGCCCGGGCAGTCAACGTGGGCGTAGTGACGCGCTTGCGTTTCGTACTCGACGTGCGAGGTGTTGATCGTGATGCCGCGTGCTTTTTCTTCAGGAGCCGCGTCAATTTGCGCGTAGCCCTTGGCTTCGCCACCGAAAGCGGTTGCCAGCACAGTGGTGATTGCCGCTGTAAGCGTGGTCTTGCCGTGGTCAACGTGGCCAATCGTGCCGACGTTTACGTGGGGTTTGGTACGTTCGAACTTACCTTTTGCCATGATTTATTCCGTCAATGTTTTCAAGGAAACAAAAAAATTTTACCTGCCCACCACATAGGGTGGACAGGACCTATTATTACTTACCGCGAGCGGTAATAACTTCGTCAGCCACATTCTTAGGAGCTTCGGCGTAGTGCTTGAACTCCATGGTGTAGGTTGCACGACCTTGCGTTTGTGAACGCAGGTTGGTCGAATAACCAAACATCTCGGCCAAAGGTACTTCAGCCTTGATGATTTTGCCACCACCTACGATGTCGTCCATACCTTGGACCATGCCGCGACGCGAGGACAAATCGCCCATCACGTTACCGGCGTAATCTTCAGGTGTCTCGACTTCCACAGCCATCATGGGTTCGAGCAATACCGGGCTGGCTTTGCGCATACCGTCTTTGAATGCCATGGAGGCAGCCATACGGAATGCGTTTTCGTTCGAGTCAACGTCATGGTACGAACCAAAGAACAGCGTAACCTTGACATCGACCACCGGGTAACCGGCAACGACACCAGCAGGCAAGGTTTCTTGAATACCCTTGTCAACTGCAGGAATGTATTCGCGAGGAACCACACCGCCCTTGATGGCGTCGACGAACTCGTAGCCGCCGCCAGGAGGCAAGGGCTCGAGCTTGAGCACAACGTGACCATACTGACCACGACCACCGGATTGCTTGACGAACTTGCCTTCGATTTCTTCGCAAGTCTTGCGAATCGTTTCGCGGTAAGCCACTTGTGGCTTGCCTACGTTGGCTTCCACGCCGAATTCACGGCGCATGCGGTCAACCAGCACTTCAAGGTGAAGCTCGCCCATACCGGAAATAATGGTCTGGCCGGATTCTTCATCGCTACGTACGCGGAACGAAGGATCTTCTTGTGCAAGACGCGACAGCGCAATGCCCATTTTCTCCTGGTCGGCTTTAGTCTTAGGCTCGACGGCTTGCGAAATCACGGGCTCTGGGAAAATCATGCGTTCAAGCAAGATGTGCTCGTCAAGATCGCACAGCGTTTCGCCAGTGGTCACGTCTTTAAGACCCACAACAGCGGCGATGTCGCCTGCCAAAACTTCCTTGATTTCAGCGCGGTTGTTTGCGTGCATCTGCAAAATACGGCCGATACGCTCTTTTTTGCCCTTGATAGGGTTATAGACCGTTTCACCGGATTTCAAGACGCCCGAATACACACGCACGAAAGTCAATTGACCTACGAACGGATCGCTCATCAGCTTGAATGCCAATGCCGAGAACTTGGCGTTGTCATCTGCCGGCAGGCTGATGGCATTGCCTTCGTCATCGGTACCGTCGACAGGAGGAATGTCGATAGGCGAAGGAAGATAGTCGACAACGGCGTCAAGCATGCGCTGAACACCCTTGTTCTTGAACGCCGTACCGCACAACATAGGCTGGATTTCGCCAGCAATGGTGCGTGTACGAATGCCAAGATTGATTTCAGCTTCGGTCAAGACACCTGTTTCCAGGTACTTGTTCATGAGCTCTTCAGACGCTTCGGCAGCCGATTCAACCAACTTTTCGTGCCATTCGGCAGCTTCGTCAGCCAATTCAGCAGGAATTTCCATGTATTCGAACTTCATGCCTTGGCTGGCTTCGTCCCAAATAATGGCTTTCATTTTGACCAGATCGACCACACCCGTAAAGGTGTCTTCAGCGCCGATAGGAATAACGATAGGCACAGGATGGGCCTTGAGGCGCAACTTCAGCTGTTCGTAGACCTTGAAGAAGTTGGCGCCAGTGCGGTCCATTTTGTTAATGAACGCGAGGCGAGGCACGCCGTACTTATTGGCTTGACGCCATACGGTTTCCGACTGGGGCTGAACACCGCCCACAGCGCAATACACCATGCAGGCACCGTCGAGCACACGCATGGAACGCTCGACTTCAATAGTGAAGTCGACGTGTCCGGGGGTGTCGATGATGTTGATGCGGTGCTCTGGATAGTCGCCAGCCATACCACGCCAGAAGGCAGTGGTAGCAGCCGAAGTAATCGTAATGCCGCGCTCTTGCTCTTGCTCCATCCAATCCATGGTGGCGGAGCCTTCATGGGTTTCGCCAATTTTGTGATTGACGCCGGTATAGAACAGGATGCGCTCTGTCGTCGTGGTTTTCCCTGCATCGATGTGCGCAGAGATACCAATATTGCGATAGCGCTCGATTGGGGTTTTGCGGGCCATGATAGTGTCCTTAGATTACCAACGGAAATGGCTGAATGCTTTGTTAGCCTCTGCCATCTTGTGCGTGTCTTCACGCTTTTTCATTGCTCCACCGCGACCTTCGGAGGCGTCAAGCAATTCACCGGCCAGGCGCAAATCCATCGATTTTTCACCACGCTTTTTGGCTGCTTCACGCAACCAGCGCATGGCAAGTGCCAGGCGGCGCACAGGGCGCACTTCAACTGGTACTTGATAGTTTGCACCACCTACGCGGCGGCTTTTCACTTCAACGAGGGGCTTGATGTTGTTAATTGCGAGATTGAAAACCTCGATAGGCTCTTTGCCAGTTTTAGCCTGAATCTGTTCGAAAGCACCGTAAATGATGCGTTCTGCAACGGCTTTCTTACCAGACAACATAACAACGTTCATGAACTTGGCAAGCTCTACGCTGCCAAATTTTGGATCGGGGAGAATATCACGCTTGGGGACTTCGCGACGACGAGGCATTTTAACTTCCTTGTGACAGTTCAGTTGAACCGTTTTTACACGGCCACGACCACTTTATAAAAAGGGTCACTTACATGCTATGGGCGCACGCCCACGGCTGCACTGATACGACCAGACAGGCTGGACTATGGAAAACTTAGGCTTTTTTCGGGCGTTTTGCACCGTACTTGGAACGCGATTGCTTGCGGTCTTTAACACCTTGCAAGTCAAGCGAACCGCGAACGATGTGGTAACGAACACCAGGCAAGTCTTTTACACGACCACCACGAACAAGAACGACCGAGTGTTCTTGCAGGTTGTGGCCTTCACCGCCGATGTACGAAATGACTTCGAAACCGTTGGTTAGACGTACCTTGGCGACTTTACGCAAAGCCGAGTTAGGTTTTTTAGGGGTAGTGGTGTACACGCGAGTGCAAACACCACGACGCTGAGGGCAGTTTTCGAGCGCTGGGCTCTTGCTGTTCTCGCGAGAGACTTCGCGCGGCTTGCGCACGAGTTGGCTAATGGTTGGCATGACCTTTTACGCATCCTGTGACTTCACGCATTCTGTACTTATGTACCGAATTGCGTATTTGAATGAGACGCCTGCTGCTCTAGGCTTGGCATTTTGCCAAACACTAAAAGGAGCCTCAGGCGGTTTGCGCAAAAACCGCCTGACACGAAAAACGTAAAAGAGCGGGTCTTGCGGCTGCTGCGATGTAAATTACTAACTTACAAAAGGCATTTTGGCAAATAAACCCTTTAGTAAGCTCGCCATCGTAGCATGGCAAAGTTAAAAAGGTCAAGAAGAAGGCAATGTATTTAATTATCGTGGGCCAACTGCTGCTATTTAGCGACGGGGCCAATAGCTCGACATGCTACCGATGGTATCGTAACATTAGTTATCTATTTATCAACGCAGACAGGCCTCTTCATCATTATGCATATAGCTTCCCTAGAAGACGATCTCGCCCAGGCCCAGCTAATACATAATACGCTTACAAACAATGGGCATGAATGTACGGTTTTCAACCTGGGGAAAGACCTGCTGGCCGCCCTCTCCCGTCCCACCGCCTTCGATCTGCTGCTGCTCGACTGGGAAATACCCGACATCAGCGGTTTGGAAGTCGTACGCTGGGTACGCGCCAATCTGGGCTATACGATGCCCATCATGTTTCTGACCAGCCGGACACTGGAAGAAGACTTGGTGGTCGGCCTGCAGGCTGGCGCCGACGACTATATGATCAAGCCTGTACGGCAAAATGAACTATTGGCCCGCCTGGATGCCCTGCGCAGGCGCCATAGTCCAAGCGTATCGCAAGAACAGCCCTTCAGTTGCGGCGCCTACGAGATCGACCCATCACTGGACACGATTCGCCTGAAAGGCGAAAAGATGGATCTCGCACCTAAAGAATACGAGTTGGCATTGCTGCTTTTCCGCAATCCCGGTCAATTGTTTTCACGAGATGTGTTAAGCAGCCGGGTCTGGAACCGTGAAATTCCCGCCACTTCTCGAACACTTGATACTCATTTGTCCAACTTGCGACGAAAGCTGCGCTTGGGCGCCGAACACGGCGTACGACTGAATGCGTCATACGCGCTGGGCTACCGCCTGGAACTGATTACTGAAAACCATACCACTTAGGTCACAATGCGCTTGTCCTGCCTGCTTCACCGATTACTTCCGTCCATCGTATCCAGCATTTTCCTGGTGTTTGCGACCACCCCAGCTCTGGCTCAACCCGCTGGCGCTCGTGGCGAGAACTTCCTGTATCGGGTCATCGCCGGCGATACGCTTATCGACCTGGCGCAAAAATATACGACAACGTCCTCCAACTGGACTATTCTACAAAGTTTGAATTCGGTGGAAGACCCCTTCCGATTAAGCATCGGAACCGAACTGAAAATACCGTTTTCCCTGATACCAGAACTGCCTTCGCCTGCACAGGTCAGCCACATCTCCGGCGAAGTCAGCGTCAATAACACCCCGGCCAAGCTCGAAGATGAAGTAGCAGAAGGCAGCAACATACGTACTGGGGCCAACGGCTTCATCACGCTTGCACTGGCTGACGGCAGCGTGCTATCGGTTCCCGCCGCATCGTCGATGCAGATAGAGCGCCTACGGGTCTTCAAGGGAACTGGCCTTATCGATACTATTTTCTCGATACAAGACGGGGCTCTGGAATCCAGCGTGGCCCCTCGCGCCACCGGCGTGGGCAGGTTTGAAATCCGCACGCCGGTCAGCATAACCGGGGTCCGCGGTACAAGCTTGCGGGTACGGGCCTCTGACAACGGCGCACAAAGCGAAGTCTTGTCCGGAAGCGCCCAGCTCAACTCAAGCCAGGCTGGTAATGCCACCTTGCGTCCGAATCAAGGGGCCGCTGTAAACGCACATGGCAAATTGCTGGGCATACGACCCTTGCTGCCGGCACCAGCACTTACCGAGCCCGTACGTGGCGGCCAAGGCTGGACGGCATCATTCCCACCGATTCCAGGGGCAGTATCCTACCTGGTCCGCGTGGCAACCGACGACGCTGGCCATCACCTGGTTTCCAGCAAGCATTTTGATGCGCCTGACATTACCTTCAGCGCGTCCCGACCAGGTACCTACTACGTCATTGTCCGCGCCGTTGACGCCGACGGCGTTATGGGAAAAGATGCCATCCTCCCATTCTTGGGGCGAACGGTACTAAATAGCTCTGACGGTTCGGCCGTTTTCAGTGGTTATGGCGAATTTGTGCAACTGACGGAGTTCTAACATGCCGCGTTCCGTCGAGCATACGGACGCGAACTTCTGGGGCGGCCTGGAACGGCGTACGCGCATAGAATGGCTACTGGTTACCCTGGTCATGATGCTTATGACCATGGCCGCAAGCTACTTCGGCGACAGTATTGGCCTTACCCGCCTGGACCATACGTTTTATGACAAGACGCTGTCGGCCGCGGTTCAGTCATCCAATACCGATAAAATCGTCATTGTTGCGATAGACGACGGCAGCATCAATCAGCTCGGCTATTGGCCCTGGCGACGGATCGTACATGCGCAGTTGCTGGATAGGCTGCATGAGGCAAAGGTTGTTGGCGTCGACCTTGTGTTTAACGAAATAAATCCAGCCTATCCGGAGGATGACACGATATTGGCCGAAGCCATCCACCGTCATGGCAACGTCGTGCTGCCGTTAGTGGTCGAAAAAGGCAATCACAATACCCTTGCACCCCTGCCTCTCTTGGCCAATGCGGCCGAGCGCCTCGGATATATCAATATCTATCCTGATGAGGACGGGGTCATCCGTTCCCTGGTTCCGCAGCAAACATTGGCGTCCGGCCTGCATGTTGAACATTTCGTCACGGCCATAACCCGGGCAGCAAACAATCTGGTTGATGTCCCGTCCTCGCAACAGCCCGATGCATCCCCGCGCTTGATACCTTATGCAGGTACGCCTGGGCACTTCACGATGTATCCCTATGCGCAAGTGCTGGATGGTCAGATACCGGAGTCCAGCTTCAAGGATAAGTATGTCCTGATCGGTTCCTGGGGCTCGGGGCTGGGGGATGCGTTCCCCACGCCGCGGTCCCTCCACGGGGAAACCATGGCCGGTGTCGAAATCCTGGCAAATGGGCTGCTCAGCACGCTGGATAACAATTGGATAACAACGCCTAATCGATGGCAGGCCGCATTACTCGCGGCTTTGCCCGTTTTCTTGATCTGCCTGGGATTACGCCGCCTGTCGCCGCGACGCTCGTTTGCAATCGCCCTGGCTGTACTGGCTCTTATCTTCATTGTCAGCGGACTGCTAATGCACTACGCAAACATATGGGTTCCCATCACCGCCAGTCTTATCGGCGTGGCGCTGGCCTATCCCGTATGGAGCTGGCGCAGCCAGGAAGCCGCCTTGCAGCATATCGACGGCGAGTTGCAAACCTTGCATCAAGAAACCGCCGAGCATGGCAATTCCTCTTTACCCGGCTCGCCTTCCCCCACTGACGGCTCTCTGTCTGCCCGCGTAACGCAACTTCATAGCGCAATAGGCCAGTTGCGGCAGGCCCGGCAAAAAAGGGAAGAGACCATGCGCTTTCTCTCGCATGACATGCGTGCGCCGCAGAACTCCATCCTGGCCCTGACCCAGTTGCAAAAGCAACCTGAAAGCGAGCTGCCTGAAGCCGAATTGCTGCGAAGAATCGACCTGTATGCGCACAAAACGCTCAGCCTGGTTGATGGCTTCGTGCAATTGGCTCGCGCAGAGGCCATGACGATACGACATCAAAGCGTGGATCTGGTAGAGCTTGTGGAGCTTAGCCGGGACGATTTCTGGGCGCAGGCCAAGCAACGGCACATCAGCATCCTATTTACCGAACATCCCGAAGCCGCCTGGATTGACGGCGATGAAGCATTGCTACGGCGAGCCTGCTGCAACGTCATCGATAACGCCATTAAATACAGCCCTGAAAATTCCACCATTACGTGCAGCATCGTTAACGATAGCAATGACTGGCTGGTTATCGTCAGCGATCAAGGCAGGGGCATAAGCGAAGCACAGCAGCAAAATCTGTTTACGCCGTTTATGCGCGCTGATGAAAACGTGCATGGCAATCCGGGCGGCGTAGGGCTTGGCTTGGCCTTTACAAACACAGTGGTGGCGCGACACGGCGGCTCCATCCAGGCGAAAAGCCATGAAGGCGCAGGCGCCACTTTCATATTGCGCTTTACCGCCAAGAAAGATATTGACGACTGATCAGCCACATATAACGAACATAAAAAAACGCCGGGTGTGTATAAACACCCGGCGTTTTTAATTACAGCGTACCGTTGATTTACTCTTCGGCTGAACCTGCAACCTCATCGGAAGCAGACTCTTCGTGCGTTTCCACTGCTGCGGCTGGCGGGGTATCCTCGAAAGGATTGGCCATTGCGCGTGCTGCTTGACGTTCGGCCGCTTCGTGGGCCTCTTTGTCTTTGCGCGCCATGTGATACGCCATACCCGTACCTGCCGGAATCAAGCGCCCGACAATCACGTTTTCTTTCAGACCACGCAAGTCGTCCCGTTTGCCCATGATGGCAGCTTCGGTAAGAACGCGCGTAGTTTCCTGGAACGATGCCGCCGAAATGAACGAATCGGTCGACAGCGAAGCCTTGGTAATACCCAACAGCACGTTATCGTACGTAGCGGGGATCTTGCCGTCGGCTTCCATGCGGTCGTTTTCGTTGAACAATTCAGAACGTTCGACCTGTTCACCCGTAATGAAACTGGTGTCGCCGGCGTTGGTGATGTTCACACGACGCAGCATCTGACGAACAATCACTTCAATGTGCTTGTCGTTGATCTTCACGCCTTGCAAACGATACACGTCCTGAACTTCATTGACCACATAGCTGGCGAGACGCTCGATGCCCTGCAAACGCAGAATATCGTGCGGATCGGCCGGACCATCAACAATCATTTCGCCCTTGTTCACCACTTGGCCGTCATGCACCAGCACCTGTTTTTCCTTGGGAATCAGGAATTCGTGGCTGACGCCGTCCAGATCGGTAATGACCAGACGCTGTTTGCCCTTGGTGTCTTTACCGAACGAAACCGTACCGGTAACGTCGGCAAGCATGCCGGCGTCTTTCGGGGAACGGGCTTCGAACAGTTCGGCCACACGTGGCAAACCACCGGTAATGTCACGAGTCTTTTGCGATTCTTGTGGAATACGCGCCAGAACTTCACCAATCGCTACCTGCATGCCGTCGCGAACAGTAATCAGCGCACCGACCGGGAAGGTAATGTTCACCGAATGGTCTGTGCCAGAGATCTTGACCTCTTCGCCGGCCTCGTTGATAAGCTTGATTTGCGGACGCATCATGATCTTGCCGCCGCGTGTCTTGGGCGTAATGACCACCAGCGTCGACAAACCAGTCACTTCGTCCAGCTGCCTGGCTACCGTAACGCCTTCTTCGATGTTCTCGAAGCGCACCAGTCCGGCGTATTCAGACACGATCGGACGGGTCAATGGATCCCAGTTGGCCAAACGTTGACCAGCCTTGACCGCATCGCCGTCGCCGACGGTAATGGTTGCGCCGTACGGGATCTTGTGACGTTCGCGTTCGCGGCGATTGTCATCAAAAATGATGATTTCGCCAGAACGGGAAATGGCAATCCGATCGCCCTTCGTATTGGTAACGTAGCGCAAACCGATGGCAAAGCCGATGGTGCCGGTGGACTTGGTTTCCACCGAACTGGCCATTGCTGCACGGGATGCGGCACCACCAATGTGGAAAGTACGCATCGTAAGCTGCGTGCCAGGTTCCCCGATGGACTGAGCGGCAATAACGCCGATCGCCTCACCGCGGCTGATCATGCTGCCGCGTCCCAGATCGCGCCCATAGCAATGTGCGCACAAACCGTGGCGGGTTTCGCAAGTCAGGGGCGTACGCACCTTGACTTCGTCCACGCCAATGCTGTCGATGTAGTCAACCAGGTCTTCGTCCAGCAGCGTACCAGCAGCAAGCGCCGTTTCCTGAGTTTCAGGATTGACGATATCGGCAGCCACCACGCGACCCAGAATACGATCGCGCAAAGGTTCGATGACCTCGCCGCCTTCCACCAGGGCTTTCATCATATAGCCGCGAGTCGTGCCGCAATCTGACATCGTGATGACCAGATCCTGCGTTACGTCGACCAGACGGCGTGTCAGGTAGCCCGAGTTAGCCGTTTTAAGCGCCGTATCGGCCAAGCCTTTACGTGCGCCGTGAGTGGAAATAAAGTACTGAAGTACGTTAAGACCTTCACGGAAGTTGGCGGTAATCGGCGTTTCGATAATCGAACCGTCAGGCTTGGCCATCAGGCCCCGCATACCAGCCAGCTGGCGAATCTGCGCAGCGGAACCCCGGGCGCCGGAGTCAGCCATCATGTAGATGGAGTTGAACGATTCCTGACGCACGGCTTCGCCGTGACGATCCGTTACCGGTTCAGTAGACAGCTGTTCCATCATGGCCTTGCCGACTTTATCGCCAGCCTTGCCCCAGATGTCGACCACGTTGTTGTAACGCTCTTGCGATGTCACCAGACCCGACGAATACTGCTT
>NZ_JBEBUX010000139.1:0-10342 GCF_040393045.1 Pollutimonas bauzanensis
ATGAAGTAATCTGTATAATCGTCCGCACAACAAAGAGGTTTGGAATCGAGTAAGCGTAAGAACCAAGAGGAAGGGGACATGAATATCAAACGCAGGGATTTCATCAAGGCGTCCACAGCAGCCAGCGTTCTATTGCTGCCGGGCATTGCCATCGCCATGAAAGGCACCAACGCGATTAATATGCCGGCCCTGGCTGCCGATTCGCAAATCCAAAAATCGATCAAAGCCAGCTTCGGCGGCGGCTTCTCGGTACGCACTCATCGTCAATCCAACGGACTGACGCACGCCGACATAGAACACTTTGGTACTCGGTACGCGGTCACTTCTGCAGACTTGCTCGACTGGAAGATCGTAAGTCCTCTATAACTAGCAGGGGCTTTGCATTGCCTTCTGTCAGTGCTTTTTCAGCACCGACTTACTAAGAACAATTGGTAGAGGAGTTCAGCCGTGTCCGAGAATATAAAGAGTATTCGCATCCACCCTGGTATTGGCATTGCCCGCTTGGGTGACAGTGACGAGTTTTATATCGGTCCCGAAGCACCGGGGATCGTGGTCGATCCGGGCGGTAGCGATGGTCCGGGGCCTGATGGTGGAACCTACCGCGACAGCGGAGCCCGGCTGAAGCGGCAGGCGCAGCGCTATCGGGTATATGCCTACGATGCCAACGACAAGGTCATCGCAGAGCTTACGTCGGACTCGGGCCTGGTCCAGTCCGTCAACTGGCGAGTCCATGTCAGGAACATGAAAGCGGCGAACTATGCATTTCAGGGTGCATATTTGTTTGACCCGGACGAGTTGCGTAACCCGTCCATCCAGCCTGGCAAGCCGCCAATCGAACGTGATCAGTTAATTATCGATCCTGGTGTGCATACGATCGCTTCCGGGCAGACCGGGCCTGTCGTCATGAAGGGCGATGTATTCACTGGCATTGAAAAAAGTACCTTGCCGGGCGAATTACGTTTCGAGGGTTTCACGCCGAAGGATCCTTCGAAAGAAGTCGAGGTCACTTATAAAGCGGCCAAGGATATCGAGTTGGGGCAGCTTCGCCTCGACGCCCAGGATCGCCTGCTTTTCGTGCCCGCGCCCGGGAAAGGCGCATGCGTCACGACACCCAAGGTGGTGTTGTCGAACCCGAGTGAAACCGTCTCCCCCCCGAACGGTCCGGATAACGGCAAAAATCCGCTGACGAATCAATTTGCCTATTTCAACGTGCCGGGCTGGTGGGACGATACCTGTGGCGGTGAAATCGACGTCACGGTTACGCTGAAGGACGGCACCGTCTTGAGCACACGCGACAACGTGAAATCGGCAACCGACGAAGGCACGCGAAATCCGAAAGCAGGTGCATGGATCGTCACCGCGCCACCGAAATTCGCACCCCATATGTACCACGTGGTGTCCATTCTGGATCGCGTCTACGAGACTTTCCCAGAAGCTCACCCCAATGCGGGGCAGAAGACGAATTTCTACCGCGATATTTATCCGGTGTTTGCCAAGGCGGTTAATTACGGTTGGGTGAGCCCCCAAGCGGCTGGCGTCACGCCCGAAACAAAGAACATGGCCCATGGCCCGGGGCAGCCGGGCGATTTGCTCACCCCCCAGTACATGGCGTTGTTGTCCGATCCCTCGGAAAAAAGCATGCCGGTAAGACAGATGGTTTATGGCCTGATGCGGCATGCTCCCGGGAAGCGTGGACGACTGGTCGATTCCATAATGCCGCCTCCACCGCAGCGGCCAACCAGCTGGAAGAGTGAAGAGTTCGCCCGCGCCGAGGAAGACCGCAAGATGCCCAAGCTGTGGGGTACGGGCGGCAAGCCTCTACAAAACCAGCAATTGGGTCACAAGCTTCCAGATCAATTCTTGAGCCTGACCGACTTGCAGTTGGATCAATTGAAAAATTGGGCAGAAGGAAACTTTGAGGTCGGTGTCCCGCAAAAGCCCATTCCGCTCGAGAAATTGCCATTGGCCGAACAGCCGCACGCACTCGACAGTTCGGCTCTCGAACCGACTATCGGCGGCGGCTTTCACCCGGGCATAGAATTCCCGTATCTGATCCTCTATAAAGAGTTTTTCGCCGAGGCGTTTCGTGTGAACAAAGGTATCGAGCCCGGTTCGCTCGCTGCCTATATGTCTAGCCCATGGCAAGGCGATTTCTGGTCGTGTAACGTGGCATGGTGGCCGACACAACGGCCAGACATCGTTTTTGAATACGATAAAACCAACCAGACCAGAACTTATAAGGAATGGTTCCGCGGATACGATGCTGACGGCGAGCCGCTATCGTCTACCGATGGTTACCAACAGATGGAGTATGCCTGGCCGAAGTTGGGGATGGTGCTTCCAATCAAGACCGAGAACGGCGAATTATTGACACACAATGGTTCTATCGTGTTCGTCGAACATGAGCGCGATCCGGCGTTGAACCGGCCGCCCGCTAAAGGCAAATAATTTTTGTCAACGACGCAACATGACCTAGTCCATACAACATGGGACGTTGTTATCGTTGGCGCTGGACCGGCAGGAGCTGCAACCGCGATCACGCTGGCCAGGTTTGGCCAGCGTGTGTTGTTGGTGGAAGGGCGGGTATCCACAAGTTTCAAACTGGGCGAATCGCTGCCGCCGACCTCTATCGGTCTGGTCAAGCACTTCCTGGGAGACCCTGAGGATCCAGAACAGGATCTTCCAGGTGTTTACAGAACCGCTGGCAACGTGTCGTTATGGGGGACCGAGCAGGCTGATGTCGCTGACTTTTTCTTCACGTCGACCGGCTTCGGCCTGTGCGTAGAACGCTTGTCTTTCGATGAGGCCCTGCGATCAAGGGCGGTTGCCGCCGGTGCGACCTTGCTTCAGGGTTTTCGTTTTCAGTCCTGCGAACGTATTGCTGACGATGCTTTTAATTGGCAACTGACGCTAGCTTCAGAAACCCAGTCGCTTGAGCATCGCGCACGTTATCTGGTCGACTGTTCGGGCCGGCGGGCGGTCGTGGCCGGAGCGCTTGGCGTCCAGACCGTCGACCACGACGACCGATTGTTTGCCTATGCGCAATGGTATTCACTCGTGGGCGCAGATGATGACCGCTATACCCGTATCGAGGCCGCGCCACACGGTTGGTGGTATAGCAACCGCTTGCCAGGAAATGATGGCAATGAAACCAGGCGATTGGTGGTGTTCCACTCCGACAAGGACTTGCCGGCGGCAAGAACGGCTGGGCGTCGGGAAGGCTTTGACCGGCTGTTGGATGAATCGACGCACATCGCTCCATTGCTCAAAGCCAAGGGTTATCAAGCTTGCGGCACTATCCGAGGTGCGCCGGCCAACAGCCAGCGATTACAGGACTTCTGCGGTGAGGCCTGGATGGCAGTGGGTGATGCCGCCCAAGCGTATGATCCGCTGTCGTCCCAAGGCATAGACAAGGCACTCAGGACGGCCAGCCACGCCGGGCACATGATTCATTACGCATTGACGGATTGTGTACAGGGCACGGCGGGGCTGGATCGCAGCAATCAGTACGTTCATCAATACGATGAACAACAGCGCCAACTCTGGCAAACGTACTTGTCGCAACGAGATTTCTATTATGGCGTCCAACCCCGTTGGTCTGATCAGCCGTTCTGGCAACGTCGGCGGCAGTTAGGCAGCGGGGCTCAGCAAGAGGACACGGCAACGCAGCCTCTTTAGCCTCTTTTATTAATTAGGTTGCTGCCCCGAAGCACTGATTACCTTTGCCCAGCGATCCATCTCTTCGATCACATACTTCTTATGTCCGGAAGGTGCCAGGCGCTCGTCATCTATTATGGTCAGGCCCAAGGCTTCCTGTCGTCGTATAAGGTCTGGATTTTTCAACGCACTTCGAAGGGCAGCGTTAAGTTTTGCAAGGACTTCGGGAGGTGTGCCGCGAGGGGCATACAGACCATGCCAAACGGTGACGTTGAAATCAGCCAACCCGGATTCAGCCAAGGTTGGAACCTCTGCCATCGAAGGCAGCTTGAGTCGTTCAGTGCTGGTGACACCAAACGTTTTAACCTTTTTCCCTTCGATTTGCGTCACCGCATTTGTGGCTTGCTCGCACATCAGATCTACCTGGCCGCCCATCAGGTCGATCATAGCGGGCGCCGTTCCTTTGTACGGTACGGTCGTCATGTTTGCCCCTAAGGCGCTTTGCAGCATGAGGCCACAAAGGTGCGAGGCTGATCCCACACCTGCATTGGCAAGATTAACCTTATCGTTGTTCTCATTTATCCACTTACGCAGTTCATCGAAGCTATTTGCTGCAAGGGTCGGCTTGCTGATCAGGGTGGAAGGCGCTTCATTGATCAAGCCCAGGAATTCGAAATCATCAGGGACTTTATAACTGAGATCTTTATATAGAGAAGGCGCTGTGGCCATGCCGATGTGATGCACGAGCAGTGTGTAGCCGTCAGGTACGGCGCGTGCCACTTTTGCAGTGCCTATAGTGCCTCCTGCTCCCGTTGTGTTTTCAACGATCACCGCTTGCCCCAAGGGTTTGCGTAATGCTTCAGCTACGTCACGAGCGATTTTATCGCTAGGCCCGCCGGCGGCGAACGGAACAAGCAGCGTGACGGCTTTTTCGGGGAAATCGGCTCGGGCGGCTAAGGATATCCCGGCCAGTGCGACGGCCAACGCGATTTTCTGAAAATTCATGATGTTGTCTCCTCTTGGTTTGAATGTTCGCTATGCCGACAGGGACTGCATTACGCGATACAAATCCGCCTTCCCCTCGAAACCGATACCGGGTAATTCGGGCATGGTGATGTAGCTGTTTTCGACTTTTACGCCATCGGGAAAGCCGCCAAACGGTTGGAACAGATCCGGGTACGATTCATTACCGCCCAGGCCGAGTCCAGCGGCAATATTCAGAGACATCTGGTGCCCTCCATGCGGAATACAACGACTGGCGGACCAGCCGTGCTCTTTGAGCATATCCAGGGTGCGCAGATACTCGACCAACCCATAACTCAGGGCGCAATCAAATTGCAGCCAATCGCGATCAGGGCGCATGCCGCCGTAACGAATGAGATTGCGGGCATCTTGCATGGAGAACAAGTTTTCTCCGGTGGCCATCGGGTTCTTGTAGTAACTGCGCAAAGCTGCTTGCAGCTCAAAATCAAGTGGATCGCCTGGCTCTTCGTACCAGAACAGATCATATTGCGATAGCGCTTTGGCATAGGCAATTGCGGTATCCAGGTCGAAACGTCCGTTCGCATCGACGCAGAGCCTCTGACCATCCTGGAGCACGCTGAGAATCGAGTCGATACGGCGCAGATCTTCATCCAGAGAAGCGCCTCCGATTTTCTTTTTGACCACACTGTAGCCACGATCAAGGTAGCTACGCATTTCATCTTTTAGCTTATTGTGGTCTTGCCCGGGGTGGTAGTATCCGCCAGCGGCATAGACAAAAACTTTCTTATTGGCATGCCCGTTGCCATAGCGGTCGGCTAGCAGCTGGAATAATGGCTTGCCGTCGATTTTGGCGACGGCATCCCAAACAGCCATATCTATTGTGCCTATCGCCACGGAGCGTTCGCCATGGCCGCCCGGCTTTTCGTTGGTAAACATGGCATCCCAAATCTTATGTGGGTCCAGATTATTACCACTGGCGTCGATTAGCGACGCGGGTTCTGCTTCAAGCACGCGCGGTATGAAGCGATCGCGCATCAGTTTGCCTTGGCCATAACGCCCGTTGGAGTTGAATCCGTATCCGATGACAGGCTTACCGTCGCGAACGACATCTGTCACAACCGCTACAAGACTCAAGTTCATTTTGCTAAAGTCGATGTAGGCATTTCGGATTGGAGAACTGATGGGAAGTGTTTTTTCAATTATGTTGACGATTTTCATCTGCCGCTCCTAAACTTCATTCCTTAGTTGAATTAGGTATGGTCGGCGTTCTTGCTCCTTAGGGCCAATGCTATTTTTCTCTTCTTCTATGCTTTGAAAGCACTGGCATGAACATATCTTGGCTTGAAGACTTCCTGGCTCTTGCGTCCACCCAAAACTTCTCGCGCGCTGCCGACTTGCGCCATATGACGCAGCCGGCGTTCGGTCGGCGTATCCGAGCGCTTGAAGAATGGTTGGGAACGAGCCTCTTTGACCGTAGTAGCCAGCCAATCACATTGACGGAGACGGGCGAGTGGTTTCGCAAAGTCGCGCAGAACCTGCTGACGCAAGTGGCGCGCCTTCCCGTAGAGGCGCGTGCGATAGAGGAATCATGGTCGACCACGTTGCAGTTTGCGGCAACACACACGCTGTCTTTCAGCTTTATGCCCAACTGGCTGCGCAGTCTAGAGCCTCGTGTGAGCGTAGGCGCTATACAGTGTGTTTCCGATATGCTGCAACGATGCGAAGGCCTCATGCTTCAAGGCAAGGTTCAGTTCGTTCTATGTCACACGCATCCACATGTTAAAGGTCAACTTGAGGTCGCAGGTTATCCGTCCATCCAGCTTGGGAATGACATACTGGTTCCGGTGTCGTCAGTAGATGAACGAGGCCAGCCGCTGCATCACCTGACAGCGAAAAATGCTCAACCCCATGTCATACAGTTGCTTGATTACAGCGCGGAATCGGGTATTGGCCGTATCTTGCATCAAACCTTGCGGCCTAGTTTGGATCGTTTATCTGTTCATACAGTTTTTACCGCTCATTTAGCCTCGGTGCTTAGGCCCATGGTGCTTAGCGGCCGGGGCATCGCGTGGTTGCCGCAAACCTTAATTAATGATGATCTGGAAGCAGGGCGTTTGATGCTTGCGGGTCCAGAGGAATGGCAGATTCCTTTGCAAGTTCGACTTTATCGCGATCGGTCAACATTGGGTAAAACAGCTGAAATGTTCTGGGAAGCTATTGCGAAGGTAGTAGTTTCCCAAGGGACAAACGCAGCCACTTAGGCCGTTTTTTTCGCTGCCGCGCCTTTACGCTAGAGCATTTGGGAGCGTACAGGCGTGACGGGACGTTTCTGCCTGCTGGCCTTCGTCGCCGCAACCGGGGCTGTGCATTGGTTTCCTTACTTGCCGGATCAAAAGCTATGGACAGGCGGCCTTGCTGCGGTGGCTGTCGCCTCGGCCTTGGTTTTCTTTTTGGCAAAAACATACCGCTGGCGCTTGCTGTTTCCTTTATGGGCAGCGATCGCCGGATTGTTGATTACCGTTGCCCGTGCGGAATACCGGCTGGCCGACACACTGGATTCCAGCAACGAGAACCGTGTTTCCAGAGTGGTGCTGCGCATTGCCGAATTGCCTCGTTTAGGCATCGATAGCCGCCAGTTTCAGGCGGACGTCATTTCTTCCCTTCCCGAAGGTGTGCCGTCGCGTATTCTGGTCTCATGGGCTGCGGCAGATTGGGCGGGGCCTTTTGGCAAGAAAGATCGCAAACCGGCCGAGTTTCCGGAATTGATTCCAGGCCAGGTTTGGCGGATGTCGCTGACGCTTAAAAAACCGCACGGGAATCGTAATCCGCATGCGTTCGACTATGAAGCGTATCTGTTTGCGCAAGGGGTAAGGGCCACGGGTAGCGTACGGGGAAAGCCGCAATACCTGCACGATGAACCTTGGGCCAGTCTGCCGGTTATTGCGCAACGCGCCAGGCATTATGTGCGGGCCGCCATGCAGCCCTATCTGGAAGGCAAGCGCTATGGCGCCGTGCTGCTGGCCCTGGCGATAGGGGATCAAGCCAGTGTCGAGGCTTCCGATTGGCAAGTCTTTAATCTCACCGGTATTACGCATCTGGTTTCCATCAGTGGTTCGCACATCACCATGATTGCTGCGCTAGGGGGCAGCCTGGTTTTTTGGCTATGGCGCAGGCTGCGTTTCCGGGGGCATGCCTTGGCTGAACACTGGCCAGCGCAGGTGGCGGCGGCCGTGGCAGCGCTCTTCATAGCATGGCTGTACTGTCTGTTGGCGGGCTGGGGCGTACCTGCGCGGCGCACGTTCCTGATGCTGGCCGTCATCGCTGCGGCGTATTTGCTGCGCCTGCCCATGAATGCATCCAGACTTTTGTCTTTGGTTGCCTTTGCTGTCGTGGTGCTGGATCCATGGGCATTATTAGCCAGTGGGTTTTGGCTTTCATTCGGTGCTGTTTATGTTTTGATGGCCAGTGCCGGTTGGTGGGGCCAGCCGGTAGGGCGCGCGAAGGTTTCCCGTTGGCGTCGTTGGCGAGTGGCGCTGTCAACGGCTGTGCGCTTGCAACTCGCCATAACAGTTGGCTTGATGCCCTTGTTGGCGTTGATTTTTCACGAGGTGTCGTTGGCGTCGCCCCTGGCCAACGCCTATGCCATTCCGGTCATCAGCGTCGTGGTGACCCCGGTGTCCCTGTTGTTGGCGGGCGCTGCGCTGCTGCCGGGCCTTGAGCTTCCGGCGGCGGGCCTTGCCTGGCTCGGGCATGCAGCCATGGATTGGATCATGGTGCCTACTGTCTGGCTGGCTGATTTTCGCGCCGCCAGCATCTATGTTGCGGCAGCACCGTTGTGGCTGACGATTTTTGCCATGCTGGGATTGCTGCTGGCGGTGATGCCTTACGGTATTCCCTTTCGCAACATGGGCTGGCTGTTTATGTTGCCGGCTTTGCTATGGACGCCGAAGCGCCCGCCAGAGGGCGGGTGGGATCTTTATGCATTGGATGTAGGGCAGGCCAGCGCTGTCGTAATACAAACGGCACGCCATGCTTTGTTGTTCGATACGGGTTTGCGCAGCAGCGCAACGTCTGATGACGGAGTCCGCACGATATGGCCATTTATGCGCGCCATGGGTATCAAGAAACTCGATGTCATGGTTATTTCCCATGCTGATATCGACCACGCCGGAGGCTTGCGCAGCATGCTGCTGGCTGCGCCCGTTGAACAATCCTACAGTTCCTTTGATGTGCTTGAGTACTTGAAGCGTGAGGCGCGAATGTTGGGCGACCCCGGGGTGCTGCCGCCTTTGCCGCTGGCAATGTCGCCTTGCGAGTACGGTATGACGTGGGAGGCCGATGGGGTTGCATTTGAGTTTTTGTGGCCATTGACGCCGAATTCCATCAGCAAGCAATCCAAGCGCAGTCAGCGCAATGACGGTGGCTGTGTATTGCGAATCAGGGGGGTGCATCACTCTGCCTTGCTGCCCGGCGATATTGGCGTCTCGCAGGAAAAGGCTTTGGCGGATAGGGGGCTGGAGCCGGTTGACGTGGTGTTGGCGGCGCACCATGGGTCAAAAAACTCTTCCAGCCCGCAATTCGTAGATGCAGTTCAGGCCCGGCACGTAGTGGCCCAGGCGGGACTATGGAATCGTTATGGCCATCCTAGTCCAGAGGTTCAGGAACGTTGGCAAGAGGCTGGCGCTGAATTCTGGCGTACTGATCAGCAGGGGGCGTTTATTGTGCATTCCAGGCAGTCAGGATTGACAGCGCAAAGCGAAAGGCAGTTTGCGCGGCGCTATTGGCAGTCGCGTTGAGGCTTGCGAATCCGAGCGGAATCGGCGATGATGGAATCTGCCGTTCACAAGATGGCGCAAAAAAATAGTAGCGGTTCGAAAATTCCACAAGACATTTTTGAAGCAGACATGAGACAACATATTCCACTACGGCTACACGTGCCAGAGCCCTCTGGGCGGCCGGGCCACGCCACTGATTTTTCCTATTTGCATCTGGCCGAGGCCGGTGCGGTACGCAAACCCCCTATAGACACCTCCGCCATCGATACCACCGACATGGCTTATACCCTGGTGCGTGTTCTAGATGACAATGGCAACGCGGTCGGGCCCTGGGCCCAGCCCATTGATCCCAAGCTGCTGCGAAAAGGTCTGCAGTCCATGATCAAAACGCGTATTTTTGACGCGCGCATGGTGATTGCACAACGGCAAAAGAAAATGTCGTTCTATATGCAAAGCCTGGGCGAAGAAGCCATAGGCGTCGCGCAGGTCATGGCCTTGTCCAAGGGTGATATGTGTTTTCCTTCGTATCGCCAGCAGAATCTGCTGATTGCCCAGGATGTCCCCTTGTTCGACATGATGTGCCAGCTTTTTTCGAATGATCGCGATCATCTGAAAGGCCGGCAAATGCCTGTGATGTATTCCGTGCCCGATGCCGGTTTTTTTTCTATTTCCGGCAACCTGGCGACCCAGTTCGTTCAGGCGGTAGGGTGGGCCATGGCATCGGCCATTAAAGGCGATACTAAAATCGCTTCGGCCTGGATAGGCGATGGGGCGACCGCTGCCGCCGACTTCCAGACGGCACTGACTTTTGCTCATGTGTATCAAGCGCCCGTCATACTGAATGTCATTAATAATCAATGGGCTATTTCATCCTTTCAGGCGCTGGCCGGCGGCGAAAGCACGACCTTTGCCGCACGCGGCGTGGG
>NZ_JBEBUX010000140.1:0-10337 GCF_040393045.1 Pollutimonas bauzanensis
GCCCGGGAAGTCCCGCAGGGACCGCAGCGATGATTCGCCGTGCCCACCCCGCTTACTGCGCCGTCACAAGAACGAACAAAACAGGTATGAGAAACAATAATGAATAATGCCGGCCGAACAAAGCCGTCATAAAATCGACAGCCTCGACCATTACAAAGCCCGCGCACGATCGCGCATATACAGCAAAGCACCAACAGGCCACATCAAGCCCACCAACGCACGCGACCCGATACCACGGAGTCCGCGCCCAAGAGGCATAGGCTCATTAACATGCCGCAAATGTAACGAAAATCGCGTATAACGCGCAGCAGCCATCAAGAAAGTCTGTGGCTGATAACGAAACCAAGGCAAGCACTCGACAATCGTATCCTGCGCAAGCAGCCATAAACCTAACGCATGCTGCTGCCCGCTATCCCTGCCCTGCTTCGTCAGCGAATCCGCAGTATCGTGATAAACCCTGAAAACCTGATTCACAAACCGCGTCAAATACCCTGCTCGGGCAATAGCGCGCCAAACCAGGCTTTCCGGTACGAAACCGGCGATTTCCTCGGGGAAAGGAAACTGCAAAAGTACGTCAGTGCGCAAACAGCCGAATTTTTCGCCCTTGATGTGATACTTGAATGTCATGTCCAAGGCAGTCGCGTCAAAAACGTCGCGCGGAAACATGTCGCCCACAATATTGCCGTTAGGACGCGCACATAAGCCAGTAATTGCAACGAAGCGGGACCGTTCCGCTTCCGGAATTCCAGCCCAGGCTCCGGCCATCGCATACAAGGCATTGGTATCCAGACTGTCGTCGCTGTCGAGCACCACGACCAGCTCACCGTTGGCTTTCTTTACACCCCGATTAAATGCGGTTTTCTTATGTTGATTTTTTTGCCAGACATAATGAATCGGGAAGCTGGCTTCCTGTTGCCAGTGCACTACCAGGGCACGAGTGCCATCGGTCGAGCCATCGTCGACGATCACCCACTCGAAATCCTGAAACGATTGCTCGCGCAACGAAAGATAGACTCGTTCCAGCGTATGCGCCCGATTATAGGTGGGCGTGATGACCGTAAATAGGTGGCGCCAAGTATGCATGGTCATTTTCTATATATGCTGCCGATGCAAGCGATGATAGGCCAAAAAAAACCGCAGAGGCTGAATCTGCGGTTTTCTTGCCTAACTTACATCCGGACATATTCCATGCAACAAATACGGCCTTAAAAAGGCCGCAACACGTCTTATGCCAGCATAAGCCGATTAGGCGCGCTTAACTTTTTCAAGCATCTTGAAAACGCCCTTGGGTGCGCGCACGAAAAGGCGCTTGAATGCTTTGCCCAAGCAACGGCGTTCCAGGGTGTTGCGACGCGTACGTTTGATTTCTGCCATGGTGATCTCCGATCTTTACATGCATAGGCCCGCAAAGACGCGACCCTAGAAAATTAGTTAACTCGCCATTCTACCTTAAAAGAAGCCCAATGCACAAAAGGGGGTAAAGGCAACGGCTATAAAAAGAACGATTATCATAATGCCATGAGCTCACATATTCGCATCTTCGGCGCGCGCCAGAACAACCTCAAAAACCTTGACGTTTCCATCAATACTGGCGAACTGCTGGTATTGACAGGCGTATCCGGGTCGGGCAAAAGCTCCCTGGCTTTTGACACCCTATATGCCGAAGGGCAGCGGCGCTATGTAGAAACCTTCTCGCCCTATGCCCGGCAGTTTCTGGACCGCATGGACAAGCCGCAGGTGGACCGTATTGAAGGCATCTTGCCGGCCATCGCCATCGACCAGGTCAACCCGGTGCGCAACTCGCGCAGCACCGTGGGAACAATGACCGAGCTTAACGATCACCTGAAGCTGCTGTACGCCCGCCTGGGGCGCTTGTACTGCCAGTGCTGCGGGACGCAAGTGCAGCGCGACAACCCCGAATCCATTCAACAGCAGTTGGCCGTACGCACCCAGGCGGATGACCCACGGCTGGTGATCACTTTTCCTATCGTGATTCCGGCCAACTTTACTGAAGAAGAGGTGCGCGGTTTTCTTGATCAGCAAGGCTACACACGCATTCATCACGAAGAAACCCGCCTGCAAACGCCGCTCGCCCCAAAAACCAAAGCCAAAGGCAAAAGCAAACGCGCCGGCAAGCCCGAAAAGCTGCGTGTACTGTATGTCATTCAAGACCGTTTTCGCTTTAGTACTGCTGAACCGCAACGGGTCATGGAAGCGCTCGACGCGGCATTAAAACAAGGCGATGGGCACATCACGATCTATGCCGTTGGCGAGTCCGCTGAACAGGAAACTGCGTGGCGATTCAGCAATCGCCTGCATTGTGCGCATTGCGATATTGAATACAGCACCCCGCTGCCCAGCACGTTCTCTTTTAACTCGCCCTTGGGCGCCTGCGAATCCTGCCGCGGCTTTGGCCGGGTCATGGGCATCGATTACGGGCTAGTCGTGCCTGATGAGAAAAAGACGCTGCGTGGCGGCGCTGTCAAGCCATGGCAAACCGCCAGCTATAAAGAATGCCAGGCCGAAATGGAGCAATACGCACCAGCGGCCGGCGTACGCCTGGACACCCCCTGGGAAGCGCTCACCGAATCGGAAAAGCGCTGGGTCATCGACGGCACGCCAGACTGGAAAGGCGGCCAGAACGCCTGGAAAACTCAGTGGTACGGCGCACAGCGCTTTTTCGATTGGCTGGAATCACGCGCTTATAAAATGCATGTGCGTGTGCTGCTGTCCAAGTATCGTAGCTACACCCCCTGCCCTACCTGCGGCGGCGCACGGCTTAAGCCAGACGCCACGCTATGGCGCCTGGGCAATGACACTGCGGCTGACAGCGACGGCGCCTATGCCCGCTTCATGCCCGTGCATGCCGACTGGACCCGCGAACAATTGAATAGCTTGCCGGGCTTGGGCATACATGACTTGATGCGCTTGCCTATCGACCGGGTGCGCCAACATTTCTTCGACATCAGTTTTGGCGCCAGCATCGACGCAGCCATCGAATTGCTGCTTAATGAAGTGCGCACTCGCCTGAAATTCTTGTGCGATGTGGGCCTGGGATATTTATCGCTGGATCGCCAAAGCCGAACTCTGTCGGGCGGCGAGGTACAGCGCATCAATCTGACCACCGCATTAGGCACCTCGCTGGTGAACACCCTCTTTGTGCTCGATGAACCCTCTATCGGACTGCATCCACGCGATATGCACAGGGTCGTGGAAGTCATGCACCGGTTGCGCGCCAATGGCAATACCCTGGTGGTTGTCGAGCACGATCCGCAAGTCATGATCGCCGCCGACCGCATCATGGATATCGGCCCCGGGCCTGGCGAGCGCGGCGGACAAATTGTGTTCGACGGTACGCCGCAAGGCTTGCGCAATGCCGACACGCTTACGGGCAATTACCTTGGCGGACGCCTGCGCGTCGAAGCGCCCCGGCCTATGCCGGTAGCCCCCAATACGCCCCGCCTGGTGCTCGAAGGCGTCAATGCCAACAATCTCAAGAACGTCTCGGTGTCTATCCCCCTGGGCCGCCTGGTATGTGTCACAGGCGTATCCGGGTCGGGCAAGTCAACACTGATTCAGGATGTGTTGTATCCCGCCATTCTCAAGCAAAAGGGCAAGCCGACAGAAGCGCCCGGCGAACATACCCACCTTCTAGGTGTTGAACAGCTGGCCGATGTCGTCATGGTGGATCAAACCCCCGTCGGCAAAACGGCACGCTCCAACCCAGCCAGCTATGTGGGCGCCTTCGACGCTATCCGCAAGCTCTTTGCGCAGGCTACCTTATCCAAGGAACGCGGCTATACCGCAGGCACCTTCAGTTTCAATAGCGGCGATGGCCGTTGCCCCACATGCGGCGGCACGGGCTTCGAGCATGTCGAAATGCAGTTCTTGTCAGACGTCTACCTGCGCTGCCCCGATTGCGATGGCAAGCGCTTTCGTCCTGAAATCCTGGAAGTCAAAGTAGAACATCTGGGCCGTAGCGCATCTATTGACCAGGTACTGGGGATGACGGTCAGCGAAGCATTGGCGTTTTTCAGCGGGCTGCGCGACGTGCAATGGGGCTTGGCGCCACTGGCCGATGTCGGCCTGGAATACGTGCGCCTGGGGCAACCCGTACCCACGCTTTCGGGCGGCGAGGCCCAACGTCTGAAGCTGGCCGGCCATCTGGCGGCGGCAACACGCAGCGGCATCTCATCAGCCAAAGTCGCAAAAAAGGGCAGCCTGTTCCTGTTTGACGAACCCACAACCGGCCTGCACTTCGACGACGTAGCCAGGCTAATGCGCGCCTTCCGCAAACTGCTGGCAGCGGGCCATTCACTGCTGATTATTGAGCATAACCTCGATGTCATCAGGGCAGCCGACTGGGTGATCGACTTGGGCCCCGAGGGCGGCGACGCTGGCGGTATGGTGGTCGGTATCGGCACCCCCGAAGACCTTATGAAAAACACCGATTCGCATACTGGCCAGGCGCTCGTCGACTACACCAGCGCCATCGTGTACGAAGACAAATCACAGCAGGCGCGCCTGGCGGCTGAGCCGGTGGTCGAATATGCCGACGAAAACGGGACGCCATTGCAAACTCTGGTGAAAAACCAGCGGGGCCAAGCGCTGAGCATCGATATTCTCAACGCCCGCGAACATAATCTGAAAGGCATCAACGTCAGCATTCCTCGCGACACCTTCACGGTGATCACCGGTGTTTCCGGATCTGGAAAATCGACCTTGGCCTTTGACATCTTGTTCAACGAAGGCCAACGCCGCTATCTGGAATCGCTGAATGCCTATGCGCGCGCCATCGTCCAGCCAGCCGGTAAACCCGATGTAGACGCCATCTACGGCATTCCGCCTACTGTCGCCATTGAGCAGCGCACCAGCCGCGGCGGACGCAAATCCACCGTCGCCACCATGACGGAGATCCATCATTTCCTTCGCTTGCTGTACGTAAAACTGGGCACGCAAATGTGCCCCACCTGCGACGTTCCCGTAGAGCCGCAAAAGGCCGAGCAGATCGTGGCCCAATTGCTGCGCGATTACAAAGGCCGACATATCGGCGTGCTATCGCCGCTGGTGGTTGCGCGCAAAGGCTATTACACCGACTTGGCCAAATGGGCCGCAGGTAAAGGCTATACGCATTTGCGCGTTGATGGCGAATTCATCCCGGTGGCGCCATGGCCGCGTCTGGACCGCTACAAAGAACATAATATCGACCTGCCCATCGCCGACCTGATCGTTGATCCCAATCACGAACCTGCCCTGCGCGAAGCCGTACGCAGCGCACTTGAACATGGTCAGGGCAGCTTGAGCGTGTTGGTCGGTTTGACCGACGGCGCCGACGCAAGCATAGATGAACGACGCCTGGGCGAGCCAAGTCAGTCTTCGGAACACCGCCATTTCTCGGTCAAGCGTGCCTGCCCCAGTTGCGGCACCAGCTTTCCCGAGCCCGACCCACGCATGTTTTCCTATAACTCCAAGCATGGCTGGTGCACAAGCTGCTTTGGCACTGGCGTGCAACTGGCCGGGTTTGATGCCGAGCAGACTGGCGAAGAAACCGCGTGGAACTCATGGTACGAAGGCAGCACCGAAACCTGCAGCAGTTGCCATGGCGCGCGGCTCAACCCTGTTTCGCGCGCATTTCGCTGGCGCGACCGGTCGATTGCCGAATTGGCCGCCCTGCCTGTGTCCGATGCGCAAACTTTCTTTTCCGGCCTGATCAGCAAAGGCCGCGAAGTGGAAATCGCCCGCGATATTCTTACCGAAATCAAAGGCCGGCTTAACTTCATGCATGAAGTCGGACTAAGTTATCTGGCGCTAGACCGCGCCGCGCCCACCTTGTCAGGCGGCGAAGCGCAACGCATCAGGCTTGCCGCCCAACTCGGGTCGAACCTGCAAGGCGTGTGCTACGTGCTGGACGAGCCTACGATAGGCCTGCATCCGCGCGACAACCAGATCCTGCTCAATGCACTGGCCGCGCTGGAAGGCAATGGCAATACGCTGGTAGTGGTCGAACATGACGAAGACACCATACGGCGCGCTTCTCATATTATCGATATCGGCCCTGGCGCCGGCGTGCGCGGCGGCATGGTGGTGGCCCAAGGCACAGCGCAAGACATCATCGACAGCCCCACCTCTGTCACAGGGCGCTACCTGAAGAAACCTCTGTCACATCCCTTGCAGGCGCGCAGGCCGGTTACCGCTGACACACCCATGATCCAAATCAGCAAAGCCCATCTGCATAATCTGCACAATGTCACGGCCAGCCTGCCGATAGGTCGCCTTACCGTGGTCACTGGCGTGTCGGGTTCTGGCAAATCCACGTTAGCGCGCGACGTATTGCTGGACAACCTGGCGCAAGCGGTATCGCAACGTCAGGCTCCTGCCTGGCATGGCTGTGTGGAGATCACCGGCTGGGAACACATAGACCGGGTACTGGAAGTCGACCAGACCCCTATAGGCAAGACACCACGTTCCTGCCCCGCTACCTATATCGGTTTCTGGGATGACGTCCGCAAGCTGTTTGCCGAAACGCGCGATGCCCGCATACGAGGCTGGACGGCAGCCCGTTTCTCGTTCAACACCGGTGAAGGGCGATGCCCAGTCTGCGAAGGCCAAGGCTTGCGCACCATAGAAATGAGCTTCTTGCCCGACGTAAAAGTGCTATGCGATGCCTGCACCGGCGAACGCTTCAACCGCGACACGTTGAACGTGACATGGCGCGACAAAAACGCAGGCGAAGTACTGAAAATGGAAGTAGACGAAGCCATTTCCTACTTTGCCGCTCATTCAAAAATATCGCGGCCGCTGCAATTGATGCAGGATGTCGGCCTGGGTTATTTAACACTGGGTCAGCCCTCGCCTACTCTGTCTGGCGGCGAAGCACAGCGCATCAAGCTGGTAACGGAGCTGACCAAGGCCAGGCTGACTGACGGGGTCATCAAAACGGGCCGTGCATCGCGCATCCCGCATACCTTATATGTGCTGGACGAGCCTACCGTGGGCCTGTCCATGGCCGATGTCGAAAAGCTGATCCATGTATTGCACAGATTGGTCGAGGCCGGCAACACCGTTGTCGTTATCGAACACAACCTGGACATCATCGCCGAAGCCGACTGGATAATGGACTTGGGTCCGGAAGGCGGCAATGGCGGCGGACGCCTGGTTGCACAAGGTACACCCGAACATATCGTGGGCCTTAAAAAGCAATCCCATACCGGCGCGGTGCTCGGCCCCTTCCTGGAAGCCGCAAAGTAATGCTCTGCCGCTTCGAGAACCGCCTGTCGGGGCAGGCGCTGGAACTGCTCGACTTCAGCCACCGCATCAGCGTATCGAGCCCGGCCGGCTTGCCGGCCGCTTTCAAGCATATTGAGACAGCCCAGCAACAAGGCTGCTGGGTGGCGCTGCTGCTGGACTACGAGCTGGGCGAATGGCTGGAACCCGGCGTGGCGTGGACGGCATCTACCCCAGCCTCCAATGCACCAAGCGTAGCCGGCAGCGAACACCCACGTCTTACCGCGCTGGTGTTCAAACAAATGAAAAACGTAGCAGTATGGGAGCCACCCGCCGCGGAAAACGCTGCCAGCTTGCATGCCCACCCGCAAATCGAGAAAAGCCGATACCAGGAAAACATAGAGAACATTAAAGCTAGCATAGGGCGAGGCGATCTTTACCAGACCAACTATACGTTTCCTATCAAGATTGAAACATCCGCCCTGCCCCTGGATCTGTACAAGACAATCGCTGCGCAGCACCCAGCCGCGCATGCCGCCTACATCGAAGATGGCGACCATCATATCCTGTCGTTCTCGCCCGAACTTTTTTTCTCCCGCCAAGGCTCGACGCTGACGGTGAGGCCCATGAAGGGCACGGCACCGCGCCATACCGATCCGGTGCAGGACAATCAGTCGGCGCAAGGGCTTCTACGCAGCGAAAAAAACCGCGCTGAAAATCTGATGATTGTCGACCTTCTACGCAACGACCTGGGACGCGTGGCGACGCCGGGGTCGGTCAAAGTCGAAGCGCTTTTTTCACTTGAGCGCTACCCTTCCGTATGGACCTTGACGTCGACAATCACCGCGCAAGCTCCCGACAAAAACCTGGAAACCTTGCTACGAGCGCTCTTCCCTTGCGGCTCGATTACCGGCGCGCCGAAGATCGCCGCCATGAAGAAAATTCGCGAACTTGAAAATACGCCTCGTGGCATTTATTGCGGCAGCGTCGGCTGGCTGGCGCCAAACGGCGATTGCTCGCTGAACGTAGCGATACGAACCATCACTATGCAGCCCGGAGGTTCAGGCATTTTCGGTGTCGGTGGCGGCATTGTGTACGACTCGGAGCCCGAATCGGAGTGGGAAGAATGCTTATGGAAAGCGCGGATTCTGGGAAGGATTGACTAAAAGCTATGGACTCTCTTACACAGGCCGTGCTGGGCGCCGGCATACAGGGCGCCATGCTGGGCCGTTATGGCGGGCGCAAGGCTCTGGCGGCAGGCGCATTGCTGGCGACGTTGCCCGACCTCGACGTACTTATCGACTACGGCGACCCGGTATCGGGCATGATCAACCACCGCGGATTCTCGCATTCGATATTCGTTCTGACCGCGCTGGCACTGGCCCTGACTGTGCTGTTCCGAGTCTGGCGGCGATCACCACATTATGGCGCGGGCCGGCTTTTCCTTACGTTATGGCTGGTACTGATCACCCATCCTCTGCTGGATGCCTTCACGAGTTACGGCACGCAATTATTGTGGCCGTTGACGCCCACGCCCACCAGTTGGTCCAGCATTTTCATTATCGATCCCTTCTTTACCGTACCGCTATTCCTAACTGTTGCGGCGGCATTCATTGTGGGCCCATCTACAAAAGCGCGCATCGCGCTATGCTGGGCTTTGGGTTGGTGCGCCACCTACCTGGCGTTGTCAGTAGGTGCCAAATCGCTTATCGAAACCCAGGTAAGGCAAGACTTGGCCGCCAATGGCGTTGTGGTAACCGCTATGTTCTCCACCCCCGAACCATTCAACATCCTGTTGTGGCGCGTGGTCGCAAAAATCGACGACGACAGCTATGTTGAAACGGTACGCAGCGTGCTGGACACCGGCCCCAGCGAAAGCATACGTCGCCCATTGAACAACCATCTGGCCAGCGCACTTCCCGGTTCCACCCAGCTTGCCGGACTGCAATGGTTTACCGACAATTGGTTGCGCTATGACGAAATCGAAAATCAACTGATCGTCACTGACCTGCGCATGGGGCTGGGTGGCGGCTTCTATTCTTTTCGATTCCATATCGCGCGGCGTACCGGTCCAGGCAGCGACTGGGTTGCAATTACCCCTGCCTATTGGCCGAGTCAACGCGGAACCGCCGAACTTCCCGCCGTCCTCAAACGGATATGGCAATCCACGCCCCCTTTGCCGTTGGCATCATGGGAACAAAACATGACGAAAATACCGCCAGCGAAACCATAGCAGCCAGATCCATCTGCCTGCAGATTTCAGCACCACAATGGCCTATAACCAGCCTACAATCGGAATTCGTCAGCGTCATTAAGCGCTGATTGAATCCCGATTATTTTTCCGTCGCGATGCCTTGACGCTACCCGACAACCATAAAAAAAGGTACATCTATGAAGCGCATATTCCGTTTTTGTATAGGTCTAGCCGCCGCGGTGACTCTTGCCGCAACGGCCCAGGCAGGCCCCCGTTTAGACCGAATCATGGAAAGTAAGACCATCCGTGTGGGTACACCGGGCGACTATCGTCCGTTTGCAATTAAAACGGCCCAGGGCGGCTATGAAGGCCATGATATTGACGTTATCGAAGCCATGGCCAAACAGCTTGGCGTGAAGGTAGAGTACGTTCAAACCTCCTGGCCCAATTTGTTGACGGATTTGGCATCGGACAAATTCGATGTCGCTGTCGGCGGCATTACTCGCACGGCAGCACGCATTTCGAAAGTAGAAATGCTGCCTGGTTATGCGCCATTTGGCAAAGTCGCCTTGGTGCGTAAAAGCGAAGCGTCCAAGTACAAATCGGTAGACGATCTGAATCAAGCCTCGGTGCACGTCATCAAAAACCCAGGCGGCACGAATGAAACATTTGTACTTGAAAACCTGAAGCAAGCCAAAGTCAGCACGCATGACAAAAACGCCGAAATTCCGGGACTGATTGCCGAAGGCAAAGGTGATCTTATGATTACCGAAACGTACGAAGCCCTGCATTACAGCAAAGCAGACCCTCGGCTTGCCGCTCTGTTCATCGACAAGCCACTAACGCCTAAAAGCTACCTGGGCTTCATGCTGCCCATCGACGATGCCGACTATGTGCGTGTCATGAAATTTACCTGGGA
>NZ_JBEBUX010000141.1:0-10285 GCF_040393045.1 Pollutimonas bauzanensis
TATTGTTCAGTTCACTCGGGGCAGGTTCGCATCCTTGATTGCCTTGCCCATGATCTTGTAGCCTTCGGCCAAGGCCTTCTTGTATTCGGCGCCTGTCAGCCCCACAGGATCGACACCGACTGCCTTGAAGTTTTTCTGGACCTGAGGCTCCTTCATTGCCGCCAAGACGGCGGCTTCGAGCACCTTGACATACGCGGGCGACGTACCCTTGGGCGCTGCAACCCCCAGCCATGAATCGATCTCTACGGGAAAACCTTGCTCCTTGATCGTCGGAACGTCGGGCTGCTCTGGCCAGCGGATAGGGCTTGCCGACGCCAGCAGACGCATTTTTCCCGCCTCCAGGTGCGGCAGAATGTCCGAAGGGTTCTGGACAATGACGTCTACCTGGCCGCTCAGCAATCCCGTAACGGTTTCCGCGCCGGATTTGTACAGGATTTGTTCAAGTTTTCCGCCCGTGGCCTTTGCCAGATCAAACATGGCAAGATTGTTCGGCGCAGACGGAGCACCGAAGAAAAGGCCATTGCCCTTCTTCGCGGCATCCACGAGATCCTGCATGTTCTTGTAAGGCGAATCGGCACGCACTGCGACGCCGTAGCGGAACCGGCCGAATCCCGCAACAAACTCGAAGTCATCGATGGTGTAAGGCACATCCATGAGATGCGGTGCAATGGCGACTGTGCTGTAAGTGACCACCCCGAATGTGTAGCCATCATTCTTCTGTCGCGTTAAATACGTAGGCCCCATCGTCCCCATCGCGCCCGGCTTGTTGACGACTACGATAGATTGCTTCAAAAACGGCTCCATTCCCTTGGCCAGATTGCGGGAGGCGACATCCGTATTGCCGCCTGCTCCGTAGTTGACGACCAGGCTAACCGGGGCCTGGGGAAAAGAATCGGCCGCGGCAATTCCGGATAGCCCTAAGGACAGTCCAAAGGTAATGCCCAGCTTGATCAAATGTTGTCTCATCATGTTGTGCCTTAGTGTCTTCGGTTGAATTGATGCCTGTTACGGCATGAAGAAGCCGCCGTTGATGTCGATGACGGCGCCATTAATGAAGCCGGCGTTATCCTGGCAAAGGAATTCGATTGCTTCGCCCACTTCATTGGGCGTACCGAGGCGACGCACGGGAATTGCCTGCGCATACCGTTCGTTCACCTCCGGTCCCGCTTGCATCGCCATCTCGGTAAGGATGCGCCCGGGCGCTACGCAATTGGTCGTAATGCCGAATGGCCCCATCTCGGATGCGATCGCACGCGACAAGCCAAGCACCGCTGACTTGGAGGCCATATAGCTGATGCCAGCCACGAGTGATTTGGAGCGTCCCGCCAACGACGACACATTAACGATACGTCCGAACCGGGCCGCTTTCATCGTCGGCACACACAGCTGACACAGCTTGACAATCGCCTTGACATTGACGTCCATGACCGACTCCCATTCGGCCTCGGTCACCTCGAGCAAGCCACTGGATTTTCCGTCGACCTTGGGAGAAATACCCGCATTATTGACGAGTATCGACACCTCGCCCAGGTCACTGCGAACTTGCTCCAGGCATGCGGCAATGGCGACGCTGTCTGTGACGTCGAGCGTGTGGTATTGCGCGAATGGCAGGTATTCCTGAGGTATCAGGGCCGCGACATCAGCCGCGTTACGGTCGACCATCGCGACCGAACGGCCGGCCTTCAACAGCGCCAACGTGGTCGCCAACCCTATTCCTTTTCCTGCCCCTGTCACTAAGGCAACACGTCTGGCGCTCATGCCGATACCTTTGCGTCGGGTGTGTAGAACGTGATGGGCGGGAACGCATTCTCGTCGCACATGACTTCGATGAGTGTGGTCTTGTCACTTTGACGAGCCTGCTTCAGTGCATCGGCCAAATCCGCCGGGTCGGTGATGCGCACACCGTTGCAACCGCAGTTGCGTGCGATGGCGGCATGATCGACCGGCGCAAAATTCACTGCCGAGGTATGCGCGCCGAACTTGACGTTTTCCGCATGCTTCTGGTAACCCAATATTCCGTTATTGATAAGAATCAGCGTGACTTTGATGTTCATGCGCGCCGCAGTTTCGAGCTCTGACCACACGTGGCCAAAGCCGCCGTCCCCCACCAGGCAATACACTTCAGCGTCGGGACGGGCTTGCTTGGCGCCCATTGCCATCGGAAAACCCCAACCCAAGCCTGCCAGCCCACGAGGCGTAATGAAGCGTTGACCCGCCTTGAGTGCGGTCAAGCCATTGGCAACCCAGATCGAAGAGTAGCTGGCATCGGCCACCACGATTGCATCCTCGGTAAGAAGCGCTTGAAGCTCGTGGGTGATGCGCTCGGGTCGAATGGGCTGCGCATCCGACGTGCGCACGGCCGTCGATTCGGCCTTGCCCTTGGCCTTGCCGGCCGATATGACGGCCTCGACTTGCGCACGCTGTGCAGCGCGTAGCGTAAGATCCTGATCCTTGAGGGCTGCGAGCAAGGCATCGAGCGTCAGGCTGGCGTCACCGATGAGACGCTCCGACTCGTAGTTGCGCCCTGCCTCGTGGCTGTCCACATCCAGATGTATGTATGTCGCATGTTTCGGATAGAGCTGCCACGAGTCCGTTGCGTTCTGGTTGGTTCGCGTGCCGATCAAAAGAATGACATCGGCATCGGTCACCAGCGGCCGTTGGTAGCGGGTTGCGCTATTGGGGCCCATGAAATAGCCTACCACCCCCGCAGACAGAGGATGCTGCTCGCTTACCGCGCCCTTGCCCATTACGGTGGTCGCGATTGGCAGATGTGCCTCTTCCTGGAGGGCAGTCAATGCCTTATAGGCGCCCGAAATATGCACTCCGCCGCCAGCGATGACCAAGGGCTTACGGGCGCCAGCCAGCAGTGATGCCGCGCGCGAGACCGAGGCTGGCGACGCCACAGTGCGGTCCAATGGGAAGTGCCCCAAAGATTGCTTGCGAACGCTTTCGACTGCGGGCTCAAGCAGCAGGTCAGCAGGAAGCAGCAAGGCGACCGGTCCCGGCCGCCCCGAGCACGCAACAGCAAATGCCTGGTCGATATAGTCTTCCACCCGGGATGCGTCGGTGATGCGGCGAACCCATTTAGTGACGGGCTGAAAGAGGCCCATATGATCGAGATCCTGAAACGCGTTCTTGTCCGTCTGGTTGCGCGCCACATCCTGTACGAGTGCAATGATGGGAATCGACACCTTCATTGCTTCGGCCAAGGGTGCAACCAGCAGTGCGGCTGCCGGGCCATTTTGCGCTGTGACAATCGAGGGTGTATTGGTAAGGCGCGCATAGGCGTCGGCCATATAGCCACCGGCGTTTTCTGTTCTATATGCGACCTGCTTCAAGCCGGCTTCTTCGGCCGCCAGATGCAGCATGCTGGGCAGACTCTGCCCGAATGTGGTGGTAATACCGTGTCGTTTAAGGGCCTGCACAATAGCGTGAGCTACCGTATTCGATTGCACCAGGCCATTCGCGGTTAAAGGAGTGAGCGATGTTTCCACAAGGAGATTTCCGTAATGAGCTAGAGAATGATTATTTTATATTTTATAAAATATAAAGTTAGCCTATAATAAGCAAGCTCGCTTTCTCGTTCTACTAGGGTTTGCACCTATCCGTAACAAAGTGCCCATCACGCAGCTTGGCGTATAGCATTCAGCTAACTAACGCCTGGAGATTTTTTTCGTGACCATTGATTCAAAGCCATTTGCGCGTGAGAACATCACGACTCTCATCTATAAACGGCTGAAAAAAAGACTGATGACGGGCGGCTACAAACCGGGGGATGTCATGCTTCTGCGCACTATCAGCGACGAGCTCGGCGTCAGCCAGACCCCGGTGCGGGAAGCGTTGCTGCAACTGGTATCCGAGCGGGCGCTGACTATGGAGCGCGGCAAATCCATCACCGTGCCCATATTCGATAAAAAGCGCCTCCAAGATCTGAGGGCGATCCGGCTCAAGCTTGAAGTGATGGCGGCCGAATATGCCGTCCGAAACATCCAGGACGCAGATATCGATAAACTGGAAGAGATCCACAGCGTGATGATGCAATGCAAGTTGAATGAAGACAGGGAAGGTACCCTGCTCCATAACTTCGAGTTCCATTCGACCCTATATGCCGCGTCGCAGATGACGGATCTCATCGCGATCATTGAAGGCCTTTGGGCCCAGACCGGCCCGTCCTTGACCTATCTGTATCAGCCCCCCTTCGTTCATAGCGAAGGCGCGCATCCTCATGTGTTCGTAATTGATGCCCTGCGGGAACGTCGCGCGGATGATGCGGTCGCCGCCATAGTCCAGGACGTCAACGAATATGGCGCAGCACTGATGGAGCGCCTGCCCGATGAGATGTCCTGACCCTTTTATTCCGTCAGCCCACTGGCACGCAACAAATCTTCGGGCGTATTAATATTAAAAAACGCATCACCGACGTCATCGAACAAAACAGGTACAGCGTCATTCTGCCGTTGCCAGAACTGTACCTTGCGCTCGCCGGACAGCAAAAAGTCATACAGACCGTCCACCAAGCTGCTGTGCGCCACCATGCATAACGGATGCACGCCTGCCGAGGTGCGGGCGTAAGCAATACGAGGCCCTTCATCGCCTACCGAGGCGCACAAACGCTCAATCAGGTCGACAGGGGGACACGGGACATCTACGGGCAACACAACCAGCCACGGTGTAGCAACATGCCTGAGCGCACTGGCAATACCGGCCAACGGCCCCGAATACTCCCCTAGCGCAAGGTCGTCAGGAACGACATCGCCATATTGTGCATACCTATCAAGATTCGTATTCGCGCTGATCAATACCTTATCTACATACGGGGCCAAATGCCCGCACGCGTGCTCGACTAACGGCTTACCGTTCAATTCCAGCAAACCTTTTTCGAGGGCGGCCGCTTGCATGCGCCTGCCTTGCCCACCGGCCAATACCAAGCCTGTCAGCAATGAGCGGGCTATCATCCGCCGATGTAGCTCATTTCGATTTTCGGCAAACCGATGGTTTCTCGGCCGCGGATTTCCGAATAGTGATCATTGCGCCTGGACCAAATACCGCCGAACAGGTCGGCAATGTCCTGGTCGCTGCCGCCGCTGCGGACCAGCGACCGTATATCGTGACCTTCCGATGCAAACAGGCACAAAAACAGCTTACCCTCCGGCGACAGCCGGGCGCGGGTACAGTCCCCACAGAATGGTTGAGAAACACTGGTAATGAGGCCGATTTCACCCGCATTGTCGGCATAGCGCCAGCGATTCGCCACCTCGCCACGATAGCCGGCATCCACCGGTTCAAGAGGAAACTCGGCTTTGATGCGATCAAGGATTTCCGCACCGGTCAGCACTTCCTGAAGATTCCACCCATTGGTGCTGCCGACGTCCATAAACTCGATGAATCGCAAAATATGGCCGGAATGGCGGAAATGGCGCGCCATGGGTACGATTTGTCCGTCATTCAAACCCTTGCGCACCACCATGTTGACTTTGACCGGCGCCAAGCCGACACGGGCTGCCTCGTCTATGCCGTCCAGTACTTGCCTGACACTGACTTGGCTGTCGCTCATGCGTTCAAACATCGAGTCATCCAGGGCATCCAGGCTGACCGTTACCCGCGTCAGCCCCGCGTCCATCAATGACTGCGCCTTCTTCGCAAGCAGCGTGCCGTTAGTCGTTAGTGTGACCTCCAGCGGCTTGCCTTCAAGCGTGCGCATTTGCGCCAGCATCTCGATAAGAATTTCTATATTTTTACGCAGTAAGGGTTCGCCACCAGTAAGGCGGATCTTGCGTACACCCAAGCCTACCGCTATGCCAGCGACGCGCGCAATTTCCTCGAAGCTAAGCAACGCGCTATGCGGCATGAAGCTATAGCTGCTATCGAATACTTCACGCGGCATGCAATAGGTACACCGGAAATTGCAGCGATCAGTAACGGAAATGCGTAGGTCGTGCAATGGGCGCTTCCGGGCGTCGTGCATTATCTCGCCCACCATGGACGGAGAAACCGTTGACGGCGTGGCAGATCGGGGGCCAGTGTGGAAAATTACTTTACTCATGTCTTGATCATAAACTCTCTACTGGAACTCGACATCGATTTGGTCAATGCCGGGCCGAATGCTTCGCTCAGTGTTTGTACACTACCCATACCGGTGGCATCGTACCCCACCAGCTCTGACACATAGGCCTGATAGCGATCGCTCGTCATCAGGTCCAACAAGACCTGCATTTTAGACGTGGAGAGCGTGTCACGATGTACTGCGAAAAAATAGCGCTCTTTCGCCAGGGGAATGAATGACAAACCACAGCGCCAGGCCGCTGTTTCCACGCCGATGCCGACATCGGCCATACCGCTGGCAATGTGCGCCGCAATCGCCATGTGCGTGAATTCGCTGCTGTCGAAGCCCTGTACTCGCGTGGTATCGATATTGAGCTGTTTAAGCATCAGGCCGACGAGCGAACGCGTGCTGGAGCCGATTTGCCGATTCACGAAACGCACCTCGGGATTGATCAAGTCTGCCACCGAGGCGATTTGCTTGGGATTGCCCGGCTGCACGAACATACCCGTGTTGCGCAGGGCCAGAAAAATCAGCCGGTGCTTATCTGGATTCAACCACTTGCCGTAGTTTCTAAGGATAGGGCCTTCGAACTCGCCCACGGGCACCTGGAAACCGGCCAGATCGCATTCGCCATGATCCAGCGAGGCCAACGCTTCTATTGCGGTGCGATACCGTAACTCTAGCGGCGACATATCAAGCCCATTGGCCAGCTGCATCAGCCCTTCTACCGCAAACCCGTGGCTGGCATGCAGACGCAGGCGTGGCTGGCTTTCCGGATATAAGCGCTCTAACTCTTCCTGCAGTTCTGACGCCATGCTTTCCAGCGTTGGCATGAGTCGCGCGTCAACGCGACGGTTAGCCCAGATCAAATGCTTCCCAAACTCTGTGAGTTTCGTCCCCTGCCGCCGCGACGTTTCCAGCAGCGGCGCCTCGAATTCCTTTTCAGCGTTGCGCAACATTCCCCAGCCATGCCGGTACGACACGCCGCAGGCTTTACAGGCGCCCGCGATATGACCCGTGGCATCGACGGCAGCGAGCAAGCGTATTACCTCGCTTAACGGTAGAACCTCACCCGATTGTTTTTCCAAAGCCCATTCGGAAGTGAGCCTCGCCTTGAATCGATACGTCATTTATCTCCACCCCAAATGGTATTAATATGTTTTTAATTTCATATTGAGAATACTCTTATATGTGATTTCTTTCCTATTGATGAAATCACTTATCAAGGTTAGATTACCTCAAATATTCAATAAATATATATGTAAATAAAAACATATAAGAGACAACCGTCACACGATACAGCCTCTTTATCTCAAAAGGATAGCGCCATGGCCATGACGCCTGATAATAATGAGTCGGCTCCGTCCGACGCCGTAGTACAGCAAGTTGCGCGACAGGTGCTAAAGCGCTATGAAGGGCAACAAGGTGCTCTGCTTCCTATTCTTCATGCTGTACAACACGCTTTGGGCTACATCCCTGCGGCCATCGTGCCGTTATTAGGCGAAGCCTTACAGTTGTCGCGGGCCGAAATCCATGGGGTAGTCAGCTTCTATCCACACTTTCGCGAGACACCTGCGGCGCCCATCGTTCTGGAAATCTGCCGGGCCGAAGCCTGTCAGTCCATGGGCGGCGACGCACTTGCCGAGCATGCCAAAAACAAGCTTGGCTGCGATTTCCACAGTACAGCCAGCAACGGCGCCGTAACGCTTGAACCCGTTTACTGCCTGGGCTTATGCGCCCAGTCGCCGACTGTCATGATCAATGGCCAGCCTCACGCTCGCATGACGCCCGCCAAACTAGATCAACTGCTGCAAGCACAAGAGGCATAACATGAGCCAAGCCATCAACATTTTCGTGCCACGCGACGCTGCGGCCATAGCTGTGGGCGCCGATGGGCTGGCGCAGGCCATTGCCCAGGAAGCGCAACACCGCGGACTGGACGTCCATATCATACGCAACGGCTCGCGCGGGCTGCTATGGCTGGAAACGCTGGTCGAAGTCGAAACAGCGTCAGGCCGGGTAGCCTACGGCCCCGTCGAAGCCTCCGATGTCTGCGGCTTGTTCGACGCGGGTTGGCTGGAAGGCAAGCCACACCCCCTGTCTCATGGACTGACAGACGAAATTCCTTATCTGAAGAATCAGGAACGCCTCACTTTTGCACGCGTAGGCATTACCGACCCATTATGCCTCTCCGATTACCAGGCCCACGAAGGCTTCCAAGGCCTCAAGAAAGCGTTGGCCATGGCCCCGGCCGCCATTATCGATACCATCGTGGACTCGGGCCTGCGAGGGCGCGGCGGCGCTGCCTTTCCGACCGGAATCAAATGGAAAACCGTCCTTGCTACGCCCGCTGACCAAAAGTACATTGTTTGCAATGCTGACGAGGGTGACTCGGGCACATTTTCCGACCGCATGCTGATGGAAGGCGACCCTTATGTGCTGATCGAAGGCATGGCTATCGCCGGGCTGGCGGTGCATGCCACTTATGGCTATATCTATGTACGATCCGAATATCCCGGCGCCATCGCCACACTGGAAGATGCCATTGGCCGGGCGCGTGAAGCCGGATGGCTAGGCGACAATATTCAGGGCAGCGGCCGGGCTTTCGACCTTGAAGTGCGCGTAGGCGCAGGCGCCTATATTTGCGGCGAAGAAACCTCACTCCTGGAAAGTCTGGAAGGCAAGCGCGGACTAGTGCGCGCCAAGCCGCCGCTGCCGGCCATCAAAGGCCTGTTCGGCAAGCCCACCGTCATCAACAACGTCATATCACTGGCCACCGTGCCTATTATCCTGGCCAAAGGCGCCGACTTCTACCGCAACTATGGCATGGGCCGCTCCAAAGGCACCCTGCCCTTTCAACTGGCCGGCAACATCAAGCAGGGCGGGCTAGTGGAAAAAGCGTTCGGCCTGAGCCTGCGCGAACTGCTGTACGACTTTGGCGGGGGCAGCGCGAGCGGCCGTCCGCTGCGCGCTATACAGGTAGGCGGCCCGCTAGGCGCCTACCTGCCGGAATCCCAATGGGATGTTCCGCTGGACTACGAAGCCTATATTGCCATTTCAGCCATGGTAGGCCATGGCGGTATCGTAGCGTTCGACAATACTGTCGACATGGCGAAAATGGCCGGATACGCCATGGAATTCTGCGCGGTCGAATCCTGTGGCAAATGTACGCCCTGTAGGATCGGCGCCGTGCGCGGCGTCGAAGTCATCGACAAGATTCGCCATAACGAAAAGCGCGAAGAACAAGTCCATTTGCTGCGCGACCTTTGCGACACCATGCTGGCCGGCTCTCTGTGCGCGCTTGGCGGCATGACGCCTTATCCCGTCTTATCGGCGCTTGACCACTTTCCGGAAGATTTCGGTCTGCCCAGCCCCGCCACCGCAACCGAACAAGCAGCCTAACGGAGTCCACCATGTTAGAAACTATCGCTAAACGTGAGCACGACTTTGGCACCCCTGCCTCGCTCGATACGCAAACCGTCCAAATCACTATCGATGGCATCCAAGTCGATGTTGCGGCCGGCAGCTCGGTCATGCGCGCCGCCGCCGAATCCGGCATCAATATTCCCAAGCTATGCGCCACCGACAGCCTGGAAGCGTTTGGTTCCTGCCGACTGTGCCTGGTGCAAATCGAAGGCCGGCGCGGCTATCCGGCGTCATGTACGACGCCGGTGGAAGCCGGCATGGTCATCTGGACAGAAACGCCCAAATTGCACGAACTGCGCCGCGGCGTCATGGAATTGTATATTTCCGACCATCCGCTGGACTGCCTGACCTGTCCTGCCAACGGCGATTGCGAGCTGCAAGATATGGCCGGAGTTGTTGGCCTGCGCAATGTACGCTACGGATACGAAGGCGCCAATCACCGATCCGACTTATCTGACGAGTCCAATCCTTACTTCACTTACGACTCATCCAAGTGCATTGTGTGCAGCCGTTGTGTACGTGCTTGCGAAGATATCCAGGGGACCTTCGCCCTGACCATCACCGGACGCGGTTTCGATTCGCGCGTCACTGCCGGTCAGAGCGACACCTTCCTGGGTAGCGACTGTGTTTCCTGCGGGGCCTGTGTGCAGGCTTGCCCTACCTCGTCGCTTACAGAAAAGTCGGTCATCATGATGGGCCAGGCCGAACATTCCGTCGTCACCACTTGCGCCTATTGCGGTGTGGGCTGCGCATTCAAGGCAGAAATGAAAGGCCAGGAAGTCGTGCGCATGGTGCCCTGGAAAGACGGCCAGGCCA
>NZ_JBEBUX010000142.1:0-10246 GCF_040393045.1 Pollutimonas bauzanensis
ATTGGACGAGCCTTCTTATGGAAGGGTGGCGGCTGATGTAAGGCCGCTGAAAGACGGATGCCAGTGAGCCGAGGTTAATGGTCAATGCTAGTAGGCAGATACGAATGGCCATATGCCAATGCGCAGAACGCCGCTAAGACCCTCTCCCTTTTTGCCTGCATCAGCTGCTGGCCGAAGCCGTCTAAGTCAGCCTTTCATGTGACGGCGGCTGGCACAGGGGTTGGGGCAGGCGAAGTCAGCGTGCGCCGGGCCAAGTTTCATTTCCGGTGAGGCAAGCCCGCGCATGTTCGACCAGCACGCTTGCTGACAGTCCAGTGGACTGTCAGCGCTGGGAGTTCGCGGGCGCACCGGAAATGAAACTTGGCCCGGGTAGCCCTGGCGACAGCACAGGGCCGCTAAGCGCTGAGCCAGTCCCAACCCCTGTGGCAGCCGCCGCTCAAGAAAGAGACAGGCTCACGACACCACCAGCGAGCCGTCGCCTAAGAAACCGACGAATCAGCTCCCACTCCCCTATCCTTGAAATCAGGCGGTGTCGGTGCAATGGACAAACCGAACATCCGCCAATACACCCAGATATTGAAAATCAACACCACAGGCAACGCAACCACCGTCGCCGCCAAGACCAGCCGCAACGAATCCACGGAAGCAGCCGCGTCCCAAATGGTTATATCATCCAGTACCAGGAACGGGAAAAAGCTATACGCCAGGCCGCCAAGCGTAATCAAAAACACCAGTAGCGTCATGAAAAATGGCAAGGCAGTCGTCCGGTAGCTGCTATTGATCATTCGTTGAAAACACATCTCGATCGATATGAAACATACCAGCAAACTGACCCACAGCAGCACCACAATGGGCCAATGCGGGCCATCGCTCCATTTCAGAAAAATACCTGGGTTCGCGAAGGCAAGCACCACCGACACACCTACGGCGCCGGCCGCCGCCCAGCGTACGGCCCGCCGTCCCCACATCACCGCTCGCGCCCGTAGTTCACCAGCTTCCCGCATAATCAGCCAGGCCGCGCCCAGCAGACAATATGCCGCGACTGCGCACAGGCTGACAAAAAGCGAAAACCATTGATAACCAGAGTGTGTTTGATAAGTCACCACGACCTGGGCCAGCAACAAGCCGTGTGCCAAAGCGGTAATTAGTGAACCCAACCCGAAGCCCACTAACCAGCGCGACTGCAATTCTTGCGGTGCGCGCAAACGCAGTTCAAACGATACCGAGCGCAAGAGTACGCCCAGCGCCAGCATGCACAACGGCAAATACAATTCGCCCATGATGCTGCCCCAGGCGTTGGGAAACGCCGCAATGAAAAGCCCCATTCCAAGGAATAGCCAGAATTCATTGGCATCCCGCCAGGGACTTAACAACGACAGCATGCGCGGGCGCAAATCGGCTGGCGCAAACAAAGCCAGGCAACCCACGCCAATGTCGAAACCATCCAGCACCGTGCCCGCCACAATAGTGGCAAACAGCAAGGCCATGAATACCAGCGGCATCCAGAAGACTGGATCCTGGGCACTTAGCCCCAAGGAAGATGCGAATGACGCAATCATGCCCGTCCCCTTCTTCTGGCGATAGGAACCACGCCGTAGCGGGCGATGTATCGCAGCAACTGCATGAATCCCACAAGGATCACGCCATAAAATATTAAGTACGCAATATATCCGCCCAGCAAAACATCGAAATGGGTGTTGCCAGTGATTTCACTTATGGTGATCGTGCCCGTGACCGCATAAGGAAAGGACCCGATCATTAAATAAACCAGCCCGGCCAACAGCAGAGCCCAACCTGAAAACGTCATGCCTGCCAAGACATGGCGCCACCAGCGCGACAATGCCCCCGGATCGTAATGGACCTTATGAGCGCGCCAAAGTGTCAACACGGCTATCAATGCCATCAGCACGCCAACTAACAAGGCGGCGCGAAACGACCAGAACGTCAGCGCCACCGGCGGCATCATGCCTGAGAACTGATCCAACCCACGCAAACTGCCGCTCTCGTCGCGGCCCAGGCCAAAGCTGCCAGCCCTCGGCCAAACCCACGCGGCCCGATTAACGGCCGCTTCCGTATCTGGCCAGGCGAACAAAACCAAATCAGCCTGTGAACCGCTATGCCAATACCCAGCCGCTGCGGCTGCCTTCGCCGGCTGATAACGCGCCGTCATCTGGCCGGTTCCCGCCACCACCAGCGCCTGCAACACCACGGCAGCAACAGCGATATGTACAGCCGTTTTGAATACCAGCCGGCCGCTTTCATCTACTGGTCGGCGCAAGGTTTGCGCTGCAACGACACCGAGCATAAGAAAAGCCACCGTCAATGCACTGGCCAGAATAAAAAGCCCGGCATACCAGGGCAAGGCAGGATTAAACAACACTTCCCACCAATTCAGCACATGGTATTGCCCATTGACCCAGTTGACGCCGGCAGGCGCGTGCATCCACGATAGCAGCACCAACATCCAAAAAGAGGACACCAGCACACCCACCGCCACCATGAATACCAGCAACGCATGGACTCTGTCAGACACATAGCGCTGACCGAATAGCATGGCGCCCAGGAAGCAAGACTTGAAAATAAAGGCCGACAAAATAGCCGCCGCCAAAAGCGGGCCGGCCACGTCGCCAATCTTATCCATCAACTGAGGCCATAGGCTGCCGAATTGAATCAATACGGGCATACTTGCCGCAAAGCTTAAAATAAAAGCCAGCGCAAATACGCGCACCCAGAAGCGATACGCTTCCGTCCAGGGAGCGTGATCCGAACTCAGCGAGCGAAGCTTAAAATACAGCAACACCCAAGCCAGCCCTAGCTCTATGGCCAAAAACAACAACATGAAACCCAGGCTGGAAAAGAACTGGATTTGCGATAACCAAAGGGTTGAATGCATCATAATGTGCGCTAGTTTAGAGCCAGTTCGCCATTTGCGGGCACCGCATGCAGGCAAATAACCCTGAACGTGGCAAAATGCTTACTTCATCTGCCATTTTCATTGCTTATTCTGTATGACTTCTGTACCCAGCCCTGCACCTGTTTCAAATTTTTTGCGCTCCATCATCGATAACGACCTTGCTCAAGGCCGTTACGCCGACAAGCGCTGGGCCGGCAAACCGGGGCCAGCCTCCGTTCAGCAGCAAGGCAGCATCGACGTGGCCCGTATCCGCACTCGCTTTCCGCCAGAGCCCAACGGCTATCTGCACATCGGTCACGCAAAAAGCATTTGTATTAACTTCGGCCTGGCACGCGACTATCTTGGCGCCTGCCATTTGCGTTTCGACGACACCAACCCCGAAAAAGAAGAAGACGAATACGTTAACGCCATTATCGACATGGTGAAATGGCTAGGCTTCGACTGGGACAACGGCGAAGAAACCAATTGCTATTTCGCCAGCGACTATTTCGAATACATGTATCAGTTCGCCCAGGCGCTGGTACAGGCCGGCCACGCCTATGTCGACGAGCAAAACGCTGAACAAATGCGCGCCACGCGCGGCACGCTTACCGAAAAAGGCACTGATTCTCCCTGGCGCAACCGCTCGGCCGCTGAATCCCTGACCTTGTTGCAGGAAATGCGCGAAGGCAAGCATCCCGACGGCAGCCTGGCATTGCGCGCGAAAATCGACATGGCGTCGCCCAACATGAATATGCGCGACCCGGTGTTGTACCGCATACGGCATGTCGCCCACCATCGTACCGGCACCGACTGGTGCATTTACCCCATGTACTCGTGGGCGCACCCAGTGGAAGACGCGCTGGAAGGCATCACGCACAGCATCTGCACCCTGGAATTCGAAGACCAGCGCCCATTCTACGACTGGATACTGAACCATCTGGCCGATCTGGGTCAGTTGTCGCGCCCACTGCCGCGCCAACATGAATTCGCACGCCTTAACCTCAGCTACGTCGTAACCAGCAAGCGCAAACTGCTGCAATTGGTGCGTGAAGGCGTTGTGAACGGCTGGGACGACCCCCGCCTGCCTACACTGGTAGGACTGCGCCGCCGCGGATACACGCCAGAAGCCATACGTCTGTTTTGCGAGCGTCTGGGCGTTTCAAAAGCCGATTCCCGCATTGACTACAGCCTGCTCGAACAAGCCCTGCGCGACGACCTCGACCCCAAAGCCTTGCGTACCGTCGCTGTCATTGATCCGCTCAAGCTGGTCCTTACCAACTACCCGGAAGGCCAGACCGAACTCTGCTATGCTCCCCGCAGCCCTCACGACCCTGAGGCCGGCATGCGCGAATTTCCGTTATCGCGTGAGCTGTGGATAGAGCGCGACGATTTCCGGGAAGATCCGCCAAAGAAATATTTCCGCCTGTTCCCCGGCAATACGGTACGCTTGAAGTACGGCTATATTGTTCGTTGTACTGGTTGCGTCAAAGACGATCAGGGCAATGTGGTCGAAGTCCACGCAGAATACCTGCCGGATACCAAAAGCGGCACACCGGGCTCGGATTCGGTCAAGGTTAAGGGCAACGTAACCTGGATTAGCGTCGCACATGCCATTCCTGCTGAAATACGTATGTACGACCGCCTGTTTTTGGATCCCCACCCGGATTCCGGCGACAAGGACTTCCTGGCCGCACTGAATCCCGATTCCTGCCAAATCGTGCAAGGTTGGCTCGAACCCGGCAACAAAGCGACACCGGGTACGACATGGCAATTCGAACGCTTAGGCTACTTCGTTGCCGACCGCGAAGAGTCCACCGCCGAAAAACCGGTTATCAACCGCGCCGTGACACTCAGGGACTCCTGGGTACCGAAAAACTAAGACGCAAGCAGATGTGTAACTTTTATTTGTGAAAAACAAGCCGTGAGCGACTCCTCCCCTCCCCGTAAAAGCCAATTGGCTCTGGACTTCAAAAGCGCCACACTATATGCGCTGCGCGTGGTGCTGCACAGCAACGATACGACAGAGCTTATTTCCGCCCTGGCGCAACGCATGCGCGACGCGGGTTCGTTTTTCGAGAACGAACCGGTAGTGATCGATGCAAACCTGGTCGAACAAGCCGTAGACTGGGCAGCACTGATCCAAGCCTTGCGCGACCATAACCTTCACCCGGTAGGTGTGGTGGCCTTGGGCGCCAATCTGGATAGCGCCATGGCCTGCGGTCTGCCCTCAGTAGACTTGGCCAACCCCGCACCTCGCCCAACCAGCGCGCCGGTCGCCGACAAAGATGTACCTGTTGTCGCCCCCCCGTCCTCGAAAGAGGAAAAAACCGTCGTCCCTATGGCTCCGGCAATTCCCGAAGTGGCGCCCGCGGCCATGGTCATCAACCGTCAACTGCGCTCAGGCCAGCGTATTTATGCACGCAATACCGATTTGATCGTTATTGGCGCAGTTGGCCAGGGTGCCGAAATCATCGCCGATGGCAACATCCATGTTTACGGCCCCTTGCGAGGCAAGGCAATGGCCGGCGCACGCGGCGATACCAGCGCACGCATTTTTACCACCCAGCTTGACCCCGAGCTCGTAGCCATTGCAGGGGTATATCGGGTGATAGAAACCAGGCTGGATCCAAGCCTGTTGAACCAGCCAACGATCGTCCAGCTGGATGGCGATCAATTAAAGATTACCGCGCTAGGCAAATAAGACATTTTTTGTTGCCAAGCAAAGGTCAAATATGTGCAAAACTCGCAACTTTGCTGCGATTTTGCTTTACGATAACGTGATTTACTAAGAACTAAAGGAATTCGATACTCATGGCGCGAATTGTTGTGGTGACTTCCGGCAAAGGCGGGGTGGGTAAAACAACCACCAGTGCCAGCTTCTCTTCAGGACTGGCGATGCGGGGCCATAAAACGGTGGTTATCGACTTCGACGTGGGCCTGCGCAATCTTGATCTGATCATGGGTTGCGAACGCCGCGTTGTTTATGATTTCGTCAACGTCATCCAGGGTGAAGCCACCCTTAATCAGGCCCTAATTCGCGACAAACAGCTGGAAAACCTGTTCATCCTGCCGGCATCGCAAACGCGTGACAAAGATGCGCTGACCACAGAAGGCGTGGAAAAAGCGCTCAAGGATCTTGCCGAGATGGGGTTCGAATACATCGTATGCGACTCGCCTGCCGGTATCGAAACGGGGGCCCTGATGGCATCCTACTTTGCCGACGACGCTTTGGTTGTTACCAACCCTGAAGTCTCGTCTGTACGCGATTCCGACCGCATCCTGGGGATACTGTCTGCCAAGTCGCGCCGGGCCGAGAAAGGCGACGATCCTATCAAGGAGTTTCTGCTGCTTACTCGTTACAATCCCAAGCGTGTCGCTGACGGCGAAATGCTTTCGCTTAAAGACATCGAAGACATCCTGCGCATCAAGCTGCTGGGCGTTGTTCCGGAATCCGAATCGGTATTGCAAGCATCCAATCAAGGTGTCCCAGCCATTCATATCCGCGACAGCGACGTGTCGGTCGCCTATCAAGACATCGTGGCGCGCTATTTAGGCGAAGAAAAGCCTATGCGCTTTGTCGATTACGAAAAGCCAGGCCTGTTCAAACGCCTCTTTGGAGGGAAATGATATGTCCTTCCTGAGTTTCCTGCTCGGAGAAAAGAAGACTTCTGCCAGCGTCGCCAAAGACCGCTTGCAGCTTATTCTCATTAACGAACGCGGCGACGGCATTACTCCCGACTACCTTCCCCGCTTGCAAAAAGAACTTGTGGAAGTGATCTCGCGTTACGTCAAGATCAATCCAGAAGACATCAAGGTCAATCTAGACCGCCAGGACTCCCTGGAAGTGCTGGAAGTCAAAATCGAGATGCCTCAGGTGGAAAGCCGCTAAACAAGCTAGGGTAGGACTGGCTCCTGTTAACCAGGCGTCTTTCCTACACCGTCTTAATAGCAATAAAAAAAGGCCAGCTTTTATAAAAGCTGGCCTTTTTCATATCTTGCGAAGATTAACGATTCTTGCCGACCTGGTCACCAATAACACCGCCGATCGCAGCACCGCCAACCGTGCCCAGGACGCCGCCGCCGGTAACTACCGCACCGGCAACGCCACCAAGACCGGCGCCAGTTACGGTGCTTTTCTGACGATGGCTCATGTTGTCCCAAGAAGAACACCCGCCCATTGCCAGTGCCAGCAAACCAACAGCTCCAAGCTTAGTGAAAGTTGTTAATTTCATATACGATCTCCAAACAGTTCAATCAACACTCTTACGTTACTTGATTTACGGCCCTGCCGACAACTTTCGAATGTATTCCTTGTGAACTTGCGAAACAGATGTATCCAAAGCGCGATCAGCCCTGCTTGATCAGCGCAAGCACATCCCTGAACTGCGGATGCGCCGGCGTTTCCAGCCATTCGAACATGGCCATTTCAGAGCTGATTTGCTCCAGACCATGGTGGGCCCAGCGCTGACACGCGGCGTCTTGATCGGACTGGCGTCGGGAACCTATGCAATCAGTCACCAGAATGGGGGTGAGTCCCAGGCCTGTCAGGCCCAGGCCAGTTTGTAACACGCATACATGCGCTTCTGTGCCTATTAACAACACATTGCAGCGTCGCTTTGGCAACTCGGACAAGAAATCTTTTTCCCGTGCGGCATTGAAATGAGTCTTGTGGATAACATGATCAACCCAGCGCCGCAGTACAGGCGACGTAGGGCCGATCTTGTCAACGCAATGCTCGGTAGCGATCACCGGCACACCCAACAACTGCGCCGTACGCACGAAGCGCTCGGCACGCCCAAGCACCTGCTCGTGATCGTGAATGGCTGGCAATAGCGCTGACTGCATATCAACCAGCAAGACCAGCGAATCGTGGGTGCTTAGTATGGGCATGGAACCTCCGGGAATGCTGGCTGTTATTTCAGTGCTTTATAACGCAAGCGCTTGGGCTTCGCACCTTCTTCACCTAAACGACGTTTTTTGTCGGCTTCATATTCCTGATAGTTGCCATCGAAAAAGACTAGCTGAGAATCCCCCTCGAACGCCAGGATATGAGTGGCGATACGATCCAGAAACCAGCGGTCATGGCTGATCACCAATACGCTGCCTGCAAATTCCAGCAAGGCATCCTCCAGCGCCCGCAAGGTTTCGACGTCCAGATCGTTGGATGGCTCATCAAGCAACAGCACGTTACCGCCTTCGATAAGCGTTTTAGCCAAGTGCAAACGGCCACGCTCACCGCCCGACAGCTTGCCAACCATTTTATTCTGGTCAGCGCCCTTGAAGTTGAAACGTCCCAAATAAGCGCGCGAAGGCATTTCAAAACGGCCCACCGTCAGCAGGTCGGCGCCATCGGAAATGGTGTCAAACACGGTTTTATCATCTGGCAACGATTCGCGGGATTGATCCACGAACGCCAGCTTGACGCTCTTGCCAACACTGAGCGTACCGGAATCGGGTTGATCCTGTCCCGCTATCATGCGAAACAGCGTCGACTTACCCGCACCGTTGGGACCAATAATGCCCACAATCGCGCCTGCAGGAACCTTGAAGCTAATATTGTCCATGAGCAGGCGATCACCGAACGCCTTGCTGACATTTTCGAATTCGATCACCTCGTTGCCCAGACGCTCGGCAACGGGAATGAAAATTTCCTGGGTTTCGTTGCGCTTCTGGTATTCATGCGACGACAGCTCTTCAAAGCGGGCAAGACGCGCCTTGGCCTTCGCCTGCCGGCCCTTGGGGTTTTGCCTGACCCATTCCAGCTCTTTCTTGATGGTGCGCTGACGAGCAGATTCGGACGCGTCTTCTTGTTTCAGGCGGTCGTCTTTCTGTTCCAGCCAGGAACTGTAGTTACCCTTCCAGGGAATGCCGTAACCCCGATCAAGTTCCAGTATCCATTCGGCCGCGTTATCCAGGAAATAACGATCGTGAGTCACGCCCACCACGGTGCCGGGAAACTTGCGCAAGAACTGTTCAAGCCACTCTACACTTTCCGCGTCCAGGTGGTTGGTAGGCTCGTCCAGCAGCAGCATGTCGGGTTTGGACAGCAATAAGCGGCACAAAGCCACGCGGCGCTTTTCGCCCCCCGACAGCTTGCCGATAATGGCATCCCACGGAGCCAGCCGCAAAGCATCAGCGGCGATTTCCATTTGATGTTCGATATCGTCGGCGCCGCTGGAGGCAGCTGCCGCAATAATCGCTTCGAGCTCGCCCTGCTCTGTCGCCAGTTTGTCGAAGTCGGCATCAGGCTCGGAGTAGGCGGCATACACTTCTTCAAGACGCTTGCGGGCCGTGAACAACTCGCCCAATCCTTCTTCGACCGACTCACGCACGGTGTGTTCGGCATTGAGCATAGGTTCCTGGGGAAGATAGCCTATTTTGATGCCAGGCATAGGTATCGCTTCGCCCTCGATCTCGCGGTCTATGCCCGCCATAATCTTGAGCAGGGTTGATTTACCCGAGCCGTTCAGACCCAGGACACCAATTTTGGCGCCCGGAAAAAAAGACAAAGAGATATCGCGCAAAATCTGCCGTTTTGGCGGCACGATCTTGCCAACCCGATTCATCGTGTATACGTATTGAGCCATGGCCACAAAGTCAAGAAATGATAAAGGGTTGATTGTAGGCCGGACTCAGGAATAAAGCCTCGATAACAGTAAAAACAGGCCTTGCCGCATGACGCGGACGATGGCTTAAAATAGACGCTTCACTTCCGGACGATAGCCATGCCCACCACTCAAGAATCTCCACTGCGCTTTACTGACGACGAACTCGACCTCATCGGCCGAACGGCAGATGCGCTAAGCGCCTACATGGGCAAGCCCGTCTTGGCCGAAGTCATCGATGCCGAAGACACCGGTTTCGAATGGGTGATCTTTGCGGTGCCCCTTGATATCCAGGACACTCCCGACGATATCGTGGTGGTGCAAGTCGGCGGCTCCGGCGCCAGAATCATCGGTAACCAAGGCGGGCTGGTGATCGCCGATGGCGATATTTTCGAATGCGAATATCTATGGGCGATTCAGTTATCTGATCTCGAGGGCGTACGCTTCATCAAGGTTGACCAGGAAGGCGAGGAAATCGCCTGGTCGGAAAACTTGCGGGACGTTCTTCCGTTTGTCATATCGGATGAGCCTGTCAGCGAGGATGACGATGACCTTGAAGACGATGAGCCTGACGATGATGACGATATTTTCGATCCGCACGAAACGGATTCACCTCGTACTTTGCATTGATGTAGGGCAAGTGCTGGTATGGGACGTTTAGCGGCTGGCTTATCGTGTCGCGGTGCCTGTCGGTTTCTTGAGCTTCTTGCTTCTCGCGCGGTGAGTCTGTCGGTTTCTTGAGCGG
>NZ_JBEBUX010000143.1:0-10157 GCF_040393045.1 Pollutimonas bauzanensis
ATCACACGCAAGCCAGGCTCTCCGCGTTCTTCCTTTGCACCGACTCGGGGATAGGCACGGTAGCCCTTAACGACAGGCAGCCCTGCTCGAACATGATCAGCTGGCCTGCCTCGAATCGCGTCCAGACTTCGTTATCGGTTAATGGCTTGGTGGCGATAACCGACACGCAATCGCCCTGACGGTTGGTTTGCGAGAAATCCACCGTCATATCGGCATCGATTAAATGCGCCTTGTTAAAAGGCCATTCCCGCACGATGTAATGCAGATTGGTCGAGCAATGTGCAAATTGCGAACGCCCGTTGGAAAGCAGGTAATTGAATACGCCGTGAACCGTGATTTCGTGCGTAAGCTCTTCGATTGCCTGGAATAGTTCGGGTGTCGGTGGTTCGATATTGCCAAAGCGCTGGCGCAAGCCCTGCATAATGTGGCAAAACGCGGTTTCGCTATCGGTCGTGCCGACCGCCTGATATTGGCCATTAAGCGCCGGCTGGTAATCCAGCAAGTCGCCGTTATGCGCGAAAATCCAATGCCGCCCCCACAATTCACGCATGAAGGGATGGCAGTTTTCCAGCGCGGTGGTCCCTTGTGTTGCCTTGCGGATATGGGCAATGACATTCTTGGACTTGATCGGATAGTTTTTGATCAGCTCGGCCACAGGCGATTTGCACGATGGCTGATTATCAATGAACACCCGGCACGCTTTGCTTTCAAAAAAAGCCACGCCAAAGCCGTCGGCATGATGATCCGTGTGTCCGCCGCGCGCCGCGAATCCCGTGAAAGAAAAAGTGATATCGGTAGGTGTAGCGCAGTTCATGCCCAGCAGCTGACACATGGTAATTATTCTTTGAAGTGAAAATCTGCGGCCTGGATACGCGTACACGCCCGTGCACGTATTGCGTAGATTGGCCTTAATTCTAGTACGGGAATTGATAAAAATTAAGTTTCTTAAGCGCCTTGCATACACGCCGCCAAGGACGATGCATTTTCGCAACGAAAAATCAATATTCCGAGGATTTTCCGGTCACGGCAACCCCGAAACGCAGCATCAGATAGGCGCAAGCGTCTATCCACCGCCCAATGACACCGCGTCGCTGCAGGGCTTCCTCTGTCACGCGCTGGGCATCATTTTGCATTTCAGCCTCAAGCGCCGCCTTCAATTCATCGGCGAAACCCGTGTCTTGCACGAACACATTTGCCTCGCGCGCCAGCAACAGGCTGAATGGATCGAGATTGGATGAGCCCACCATGGCGCAATTGTCGATGACGGCCACTTTGGCATGCAGGTAGCTGGCCATGTATTCGTAAATTTCAATGCCATCGTCCAGCAGCTTGCAATACATGTATCGGCTAGCTCGATATTGCATCGGGTATTCCGCACGCCCCTGCAATAGCAACCGGACCCGCACACCGCGACGGGCTGCGCCTTCCAGCGCCTTGCGCAACCGGCGACCAGGAAAAAAATAGGCATTGGCGATCAGGATATCGCTCTTGGCATCGACCAATGTCGCCAGATATACGTCCTCGATAGTTTGCCGAAAGCGAACGTTATCGCGCAACAGGAAGGCAGCTCGCCGCCCAGGATTGAACGCTTGCGTTACCACTTTGCGGCGGGCGCCGCGCCATTGCGCCCAGCTTGTGAGCCTGCGGTAAAAGGCGGCCCAGTCGTCACGCCTTCGCCATGCCATGCGCAGCCATAGCGCCCGCTGAGACCGCGCCACATCGTCCACGATAGGCCCTTGCAAACGCACGGCGAAATCGAACCGGGGACGCAAACCTCGTCCATCGTCAGGCACATCCACAAAGTCGTCAAGAATATTGATACCGCCCACGAATGCAATGCTTTCGTCGATGACGCAGACTTTACGGTGCAGGCGACGCAAGCGACGCAGATCGAACTTGACGTGGCGCAAGCCTGTGGGCTCGGGGCGATAGATACGGTACTGCGCGCCCATGGCCCCCAGTCTTGCGCTGATTTCAAGCGCATGCTGGTGACTGCCATAACCATCGATAACTACACGTACTTTCACGCCCCGGTTGCAAGCCTGCTGCAAATGCTCAAGCACCGACAGGCCCGTGTCGTCCAGGTTGAATATATAGGTTTCCAGGTGGACTTGGTGCGTAGCTGCGTCAATCGCAGCACACAGCGCCGGGAAGAACGCCTCGCCATTTTGCAGGAGATCGATCCGGTTGCCCTCGCGCCACTGCAAGCGCAGTGCTTTACCCGCCATGCACTTTTCCCGTCTAAAACACGCCCGCAGGCAGGCCCATAAGACCAAAAATGGCCCGGCTTAATGCGGAGGCCGGGTCACACAAAGACATAAGGATATTGAAATGATTGGCGCCCTGCACTTCCAACGCCTGCACAGGGAAACCGCGCTTGCCCCAGGCCTTGGCATAGTCCTGGCTTTGACGCTTGAACTCATCCGTTTCAAACTGCCCCCACGCAGACAAGATGGGGCAGCCGCGTTCAGGCAGATGAAATTGCGGGCTCAGGGCAATCGCCGACTCCATATCCAGCCTGGCCCATTCATTGATATGCGTGGACAACAGCGGCCTTAAGTCGAACAGACCACTGATAGGGCTGGCGCTATGTATAACGTTATCGGGAAGATCGAAAGCATCGTGCCAACCTCGCGCCAACAACATACCTGCCAGGTGTCCGCCAGCAGAACTGCCGCTGACATGGATACGCGCTGGATCACCGTTGTAGCCATGGATATGGCGATGCACCCACGCCAATGCGCTGCGGCATTGATCGACGATGGCCTGCAGGCCGGCGCCTGGCGCCAGCGAATAGTTCACGGCCACGACGGTGGCGCCCGCCGCATGGAAGGCCGGCGCCATGAACGACGAATCGTCTTTGGACAAGGCCTTCCAGTAACCACCATGGATAAACAGATATACCGGAGCTGCGGCCGAGGCAGCGGGAAAAATATCCAGCGTTTCATCGGGTGATGCACCATAAGGCACCGACAGCTTGCCCCGTACTTGCTGGCGCGCACGCGCGCTGTAGTCGGCGTAGTCCTTCAAGAAAGGCAGACAATCGGGCACCGAGGCGCGCGCGTTATATTGGCGATCGAGTTCTACCGGCCCATAACCCATTGGGTTGCTATCGGGCAAGCAGGTGCCGGTATTCACGGCAGCTCAAGCTCGGCGATCAGCGGCGCATGGTCGGAAAGTTGCCTCCAGGGGGAACCATGCAAAACCCGTGCGCGGCGCACAGCAAATCCCCGCTGGTAGATGCGATCCAGGCGCAGCCAGGGAAAGGCGGCCGGAAAGGTGCGTGGCGGCGGCGTCAGGCGCGCGGCCCCATTAATACCAAGTTCGTGCACCTTTTGCGCCAATGGCAAGGGCTTGGGGAACGGCCGCAAGCTGTTGCGGAAACGCTCGACCGAAGTACGCAGCTTGCCCAGATCACCATTCTGGGGCGCGATGGCAAACACTTCGTACAAGCCCAACTGCTTTACAAACAAGGGCGCCAGGCGGTTATTCCAGTCGTTGAAATCACCCGCGACCAGCAATGGCTCGTCTTCGGGCACCAGGCGCTTAATGCGCTCGAGCAGCGCAGCGACCTGGCGGGATCGGCCGCCTGCGAACAAGCCCAAATGCACAACCAGACAATGCACTGGCGTACTGTCGATGTCGACCACGGCATGCAGCAGCCCGCGCTGCTCCATCTTGTGGTCGGAAATATCCTGGTTCTCGTGCTTCAAGATGGGATAACGCGACAACAAGGCATTCCCGTGGTCTGTACGTTCGTGTATGGCATTACAGCCATAGGCGGTTTGCATGCATAAGGCGGCACCCAGCGATTCATGCTGTGCATCGAGGCTGACATGCTGCTGGTTGCGACCTTGGACTTCCTGCAGGAACAACAAATCGGGGCGCAGGTTGTATAAGCCGAGCCGCAAGTCTGCCAACGATTCGCGGCTGCCCGTTGCGGACCGGCCCTTATGAATGTTGTAGCTTACAACCCGGATTACCGACACTAGACTCCCCTTTTATTGCGCAGGCTTGACCTCGGTGTTGCGCAAACGAATGTGCAATTCGCGCAATTGCTTCTCGTCGACGGGCGACGGTGCTTGCGTCAGCAGGCACTGGGCGCGTTGCGTCTTGGGGAAAGCGATGACGTCGCGTATGGACTCTGCGCCGGCCATCATGGTAACCAACCGGTCAAGGCCGAATGCTACGCCGCCATGCGGTGGCGCACCGTACTGCAAGGCATCGAGCAGGAAGCCGAACTTTTCGTTTGCTTCTTCAGCGCCGATATTCAAGGCACGGAACACTTTGCTTTGCACGTCGGCGCGGTGAATACGCACCGACCCGCCACCAATTTCCCAGCCGTTCAAGACGATATCATACGCTTTCGCAAAGGCCTTGCTAGGATCGGTTTCGAGATAGTCCTCGTGACCGTCCTTGGGACTGGTAAAGGGGTGGTGAGCCGCAAAGTAACGGCCTTCTTCTTCGTCGTATTCGAACATGGGGAAGTCGACCACCCACAATGGCTGCCAGCCAGCTTCGAACAAGCCATTCTGCTTGCCGAATTCGCTATGGCCAATTTTGACGCGCAGGGCGCCAATCGCATCGTTGACAACCTTGGTTTTGTCGGCGCCAAAGAAGATCAAGTCGCCGCTTTGCGCACCGGTGCGCTCGATAAGCTGGACAAGCGCGTCAGCGTTGATGTTCTTGACGATAGGCGACTGCAAGCCTTCAGGAATCGCCGCGGCGTCGTTGACCTTGATGTAGGCCAGGCCCTTGGCGCCATAAATGGCGACGAACTTGGTGTAGGCGTCGATTTCACTGCGCGGCATGCTGGCCCCGCCCGGTACGCGCAAGGCAACCACACGGCTAGCCGGATCATTGGCAGGCGCCGAAAACACTTTGAAATCCACGTCGCGCATCAGGTCGCCGACATCGACGAATTCAAGTTTGACGCGCAAATCAGGCTTGTCGGAACCATAACGGCGCATGGCGTCGATCCATGTCATGGTCGGGAACACGGCAGGAAGTTCGACTTTTTGTACGCTGGCAAACACGTGGCGCATCATGCCTTCAAAAATCTCGCGGATCTGCTCTTCGTTCAGGAACGATGTTTCGCAATCGATCTGGGTAAATTCAGGCTGGCGATCGGCGCGCAAGTCTTCGTCGCGGAAGCATTTGGTAATTTGATAATAGCGATCAAAACCCGCCACCATCAGCATTTGCTTGAACAATTGGGGCGACTGCGGCAAGGCGAAAAACTCGCCGGCATTGACCCGCGACGGCACCAGGTAGTCACGAGCGCCTTCCGGCGTGCTCTTGGTGAGCATAGGCGTTTCAATATCGATGAAACCCAGGTTGTCCAGATACTTGCGAACTTCGATCGACACGCGATAGCGAAGCATAAGATTTCGCTGCATTTGCGGGCGGCGCAAATCGAGCACGCGGTGAGTCAGGCGTGTGGTTTCCGACAAATTATCGTCGTCAAGCTGGAAAGGCGGCGTTACCGATGCATTCAGGATTTCGATTTCGCGGCACAGGATTTCAATTTCGCCTGATGCCAGCTCTGAGTTGCTGGTGCCCTCGGGGCGCGAGCGCACCAAGCCGGTAATCCGTACGCAGAATTCATTGCGGATGCGCTCGGCAGTGTTGAATGCGTCGACGTTGTCGGGATCCACAACGACCTGTGCCAGTCCGGCACGATCGCGCAAATCGATAAAAATCACACCGCCGTGGTCGCGGCGACGATGTACCCAGCCAAACAAAGTGACTGTCTGGCCCAGGTGGTTTTTATTAACCTCGCCGGTGTAGCAAGTACGCATCAAGGATTACTCCGTATAGAAAATTCTTAAACTGAAGGTCAAGGCTGTTTTTCGCCTGGCTCGCGCGCATGCTCGACAGTGTCGATAGCGCAGGCGGCATCGATCGACAACGCCGCTTCGAGGCCGGTTTCGGCGGTCTTGACAGAAACAGGCGCAACAACGCCCATGGAAACAATGTACTTAAGCGCCGCATCAACGCTCATGTCGAGCACATGCACGTCTTGACGCGGCATCATCAAAAAAAAGCCGGAAGTCGGATTGGGCGTCGTCGGCACATACACGCTGACGTAGTCGCCGCCAAGCTTGTCGGCGACTTCGCCGCTGGGAACACCTGTAAGAAACGCGATAGTCCAGGAGCCCTGTCGCGGATACTGCACCAACACGGCCTCGCGAAACGCCTGGCCGCTTGAGGACAACACCGTATCGCTGACCTGCTTGACCGAATTATAAATGGAGCGCACCAGCGGAATGCGCCCCAGCAGTTGCTCCCAGCGTTCCACCATGGCGCGGCCGATGAAGTTAGCGCCCAGCAGCCCGGTGAGCAACACCACCGCCACCACCAATACGACCTGAAAGCCGGGAATGCGATACCCGAACAAAGATTGCGACGACAAGAATGTCGGCACAAAGCTTTCAAGTGTGCTGATTAGTAAAGCGATTACCCAGATCGTAATGACCAATGGGATCCAGATCAGCAACCCGGTAATAAAGTATCGTTTAAAAAAACGCATTCGGTCTGTATATGGCCCGGTCAGGAAGACGCCGTCGGGGAAGCAGCCGGAGCGCTTGCCGGTGTAGAACTGGCGGTGCTGCTGGTCGTACTGCCAGTCGACGCGGTACTGGTCGACGGGGCGGCGCTAGGCGCTGCGGCACCGGTCGATGCTGGCGCACCGCCATTATTGCGAAAGTCAGTTACATACCAGCCCGAGCCCTTAAGCTGAAAGCCTGCGGCGGTAACCTGCTTTGTGTAAGTACTGTGACCGCATTCCGGGCAAACCGTAAGTAGCGGATCGGACATTTTTTGCAAGACGTCCTGCGCATGTCCGCAGTCGCTGCATTTGTAAGCATAAATAGGCACGACAAAATCCCAAGAAAGTTTTGTCAAAGAAAAAACCCGCTTGCAGCCGCCCCGCCGTGCGGGGAACGGGGAGGCGCGGCAAAGCACCAAAACCCGCTAATTTTAGCCGGTTTTGGCGGTAGCCACCCGCGCAAGGCCTAAAACGTCTTTGGCAGCATAAACATGCCCGCGGCCACCAGTGTAGGCAGCGTCGCCGCCACCAGCAGCTTCAGGGGAGAAATGGCGCCATCGGGGAAAGTCCCCTTCAAGATGGAGAAGCCTGCCGGATTAGGCGCATTGGCAATAACTGTGAGCCCCCCGCCCGTTACCGCCCCCGCAACAAGCATGTAGCGCCAGGCCTCGCTGGTGCCTTCGACCAAGGAACCCAGATAGGTCAACGCCGCGTTGTCGGTAACCGCCGTCAGCGCCGTCGCCCCCCAGTACAAGACCACCGGGGATAGGCCGGCCAGCAATTCCTGCAGCCACCATTTCTGCAAGCCGCCCAATACTACCAGGCCGGCCAGGAAGAAACCCACCATCAAGCCTTCCCGGATCAAAAGCGGATTTTGATGACGCTGGTAAGCATGCGCGTATCCGATGAAAAGCATCAGAAAGCCCAAGAAAACAATGGGATGGTGCGCCGACAACACCACACCGACCAGGAACACAGTATGAATGGCGATGACGATAAAGGGTACCGGCGCGCGGGCCGCTGCGTCCGTATCCGGATTGCGCCCTATGGTGCCGTCCAGCAGATGCTTACGACATACAAAGGTGAGCACGCCGGCGTTTATCACTACCGCCGCAGCGGCCCGCCAGCCAAAGTGGGTGGCCATGTAAAGGGTGTCCCAGCCGAAGGTCTGAGCTACCATCAACACGGGGGGTGCCGCATATGCGGTCAACACGCCCCCTATGGAGACATTGACGAATAGCACACCCAGCGTCATGTATTTGAAGCCCGCCTGGCCCGGCTGGCGAAAATAGGCATCGCGCAACAGCAAGGCGGCCAGCGTCATGGCGGCAGGCTCTGTAATGAATGATCCCGCCAGCGGTACGAAGGCCATCGTCACAAAGAACATGGCCAACTCATTGCGGATGGGAAGTACCTTGGCCAGCATGCGCACTATGGCATTGACCAGTTCAAGTATGGGGCGGCTAGCCGCCACGACCATGATCACGAATACAAACGCCGGCTCGGTAAAGTTGCGCGTGTCGATATAGTTGACGGTATCGCCCACACCCGACACCAATGCCATGAAGACCAGCAGCACGCAGGCCCAAACGCCGAAGACCGCCTCGACCTCCGACAACAGGTGCCACAAGCCAGCATGGGGCCCGCCGCGATTGGCCAAGCGAGCGAAAACTGGTACTGAAAACGTATGAATGACGGCTATCGCGAACAACGCGGTAGCCAGATATTCCAGAAAACTAGGCATGCCCCAACCTTTTTTAGATCTCAAATCACAAGCGCGAATTGTCGCATGATCCTACAACCGATACTATTTGTTCGCTTGCGCAAGAATGAACGTCGCCCCTTGTTGGGCGATCATGATGGAAGGGGAATTGGTATTGCCCGACGTAATGTTAGGCATGATGGAGGCGTCGATAACACGCAGCCCTTCGATGCCATACACCCGCAACTGCGGGTCTACCACCGCCATCGCATCGACACCCATTTTGCAGGTGCCCACGGGATGGAAAATGGTGGTGCCGATATCGCCAGCCGCGCGTTCAAGATCGGCTTGGGTATCCACTTGCGAGCCCGGCTTGTATTCCTGCGGACTGTATTGCGCCAGGGCCGGCTGGGCCATGATTTTGCGCGTCAACCTGATGCTGTCGGCGGCTACCTGCCTGTCTTCGGCGGTTTGCAGATAATTGCATAAGATCGCCGGCGGCTTGCTGGCATCGGGCGAAGTAATGTTGACGTGGCCACGACTGGTAGGACGCAAATTGCAGACCGACGCGGTAATGGCTGGAAAATTGTGCAAGTCGTCGCCAAATTTTTCCAGCGACAAAGGCTGCACATGGTATTCCAGATTGGCCCGGGTCTGGTCGGGACCGGAACGTGCAAACGCCCCCAATTGCGATGGTGCCATAGCCAGCGGACCGCGCTTCTGAAGCGCATATTGTGCGCCCATCAAGGCCTTGCCCCACAAGGAGCCCACCATGGTGTTCAAGGTCTTGGCGCCTTGCACTTTGTAGATCAGACGCAATTGCAAGTGATCCTGCAGGTTTTGCCCTACGCCGGGCAGATCATGCACGACGGGAATGCCCAAAGACTGCAAAAGCGCCCCCGGCCCCACCCCTGACACTTGCAGCAACTGCGCAGAACCTATGGAACCTGCCGATAAAATGACTTCGGCCTTGGCCTTGGCAAACTTCTTATGGCCCTCGTGCATAAATCGCACGCCGTCGGCCTTTCGGCCAGCAAAAACGATGCGCTCGGCTTGTGCGCCGGTAAGGACAGTCAGGTTGGGGCGGTGTGCGACAGGCTGCAGAAAGGCTTTGGCCGATGTCCAACGCACGCCGCGCCGCTGATTCACCTCGAAATAAGCGCAGCCTTCGTTGTCACCCTGATTGAAGTCGTCAATAGCGGGAATATCAGCCTGTTGGGCCGCCTGACGGAAAGCGTCCAGAATCTTCCACGACAGGCGCTGGCGCTCTACCCGCCATTCGCCCGAACCGCCATGGAACTGGCTTTCGCCCGCATGGTGGTCTTCGAACTGTTTGAACACTGGTAAAACATCGTCCCAAGCCCAGCCAGCGTTGCCTTGCGCAGCCCAATTATCGTAGTCGGCAGCCTGGCCGCGCATATAGATCATGCCGTTGATGGCTGACGACCCGCCCAGGACACGCCCTCGAGGATAGCCCAGGCTGCGGTTATTGATACCCGGATCAGGTTCGGTGCGATAACACCAATCGGTGCGTGGATTGCCGATGCAGTACAGATAACCGACCGGAATGTGGATCCAGCGCCAATTATCGCGGCCGCCCGCTTCAAGCAGCAATACTTTATGAGCAGGGTTGGCAGAAAGCCGATTGGCCAGCAGGCAGCCCGCTGAACCAGCACCTACGATGACGTAGTCGAACTCGAGCTGAGGCTGCGACGATGTTTCGTCCACCATGTTGTCTCCGGATAAGGTTTTATTATTTTTCTATTCTAGCGGTTTGGGAGAGCATGCGCCTAAGACAGGCTTGGGGTTATCGGCAGGGTTTTTCGTTCTTGATGGCAGGCGTGGGGGGTGTGTGATTTTTCGTTCTTGAGAAAGGCGGGTGTGTCAGGGGCTGTTTCGGCTTCA
>NZ_JBEBUX010000144.1:0-9941 GCF_040393045.1 Pollutimonas bauzanensis
AAAGGAGAAATACTATGTCTAACGAAATGATGAAGAACTGGAGCGAGTACAAACCCACTAAAACCGTATGGCTATGGTCATGTGTCGGTACCGCTGCTTTGACAATGATAATAGGATTCACAGGGGCAGGCTGGGTCACCGGCGGCACGGCAGCCGAACGGGCGCAAGTGTCGACCGAGCAAGCAGTAGCCACACTGGCGGCTGGCATTTGCGCTAATCGGTTCCTTGCTGCCGAAGATGCCGGGACCAAGCTTGCTGCGTTGAAAGATCTGGATTCCTGGAAAAGGGACACGTTTATCGAGGAAGGCGGCTGGGTGACTTTCGCCAGTATGAAAGAACCAGTGGATGGCGCGGCAGAACTCTGCGCGAGTCAGTTGGCAACTGCGGAACTTCCAGTGGTGGAAAACGGGGCGTAAAGGCAAGACCGCCAAACCTGCTCGCTGTAACAGGCAGGGTGCGTCCATAGCCCTAGACCCTGACGCTTTGTCGTAAAAAAGCCCAACCGTTGCGAGCCGGTTGGGCTTAAGTATTTTGGGGGTCGAGTAAGGACCGACCCTATTACGCCCGACTAACGTCAATTACGACGCAATGGGAAATTGAAATCTATCTTTTTGTAACGTTCCTGACATGTGAGAGTAGGAGAATGCGGCGTTATCTACTGCGCCGGCCGGTATTTCCGTTCGTTCACCCTATATATGTGGTTTGCTTTATTAAAGAGAAGCGACTGGCGCCTGTTACGGGCTGCCATTGTTGGATTCTCGCTTGTCGTGTTGGCGCTTGTATGGGGCATTACGCTGCAACGGCTAGCCGCCAGCAAAGCGATGGCCCTAGATACCGCCCGGACACAGCAGAACAATCTTTCCGTCATCGTCTCCGAAAACCTGGAACAACTCTTGGATGGCGCGCGCACCATCGCCTTTGCTTCAAGGGAGTGGTGGGAGGGCTCACCGCAGGAAGTGATGGATCGTCTAACCGCCATGCGCGCGGCGAATCCTGCTTTCTTGCGGATATCGCTCTACGATGCCGAAGCGACGCGAATCTACAGTTCTTCGCCTGTTCCTGACGATCCGTTTCTGACAACGGCCGTAAGCGATGCGCTTCAAGCGGGATCCGGTGTGAATTTCAAGGGCTTGATAGTGCCTGCGGTGTCTACCTTACTGGAAGACGCCTGGCACAAGCCGCTACTGTTTCCGGTGGGTAAATCAGGTTCTGCACCGGTGGGCATGCTGATGGTGATGCTCGACCTGGGATACCTTCTGAAGGTATATCAACGCATCGAGTTCGGCACCTCGGGGGTTATTCATATTCTGACCCGGGATGCCCAAGAGGTGCTGGAGTGGCGCCCCGAAGGCCTAGTGTTCAATAGCAAGAAACGCTATTTCAACATATTCGCTGTCCAGTCCGCAGTAATGGGCTCGTTGACGACGGATCTGTTTCAGGACGGGCGCATCTACCTGTCGAGCTTTAGGCGTGCAGAGCGCTTTTCTTTCTTGCTCGTCGTCAGCCGAAGTATGCAGGATATTCTGGCCCCCCACCTGAAAGCCCGGTCCCATTCGCTGTCTACGCTGGGCATCCTGACGATCATCATTGCTGCAGGAGCCTATTTCATTGCCAGCGGCATAGGTCGACATGGAAAGCTGTTTGGTGCGCTGGTGGTGTCCAACGAAAAGAATCGGTCTCTCATTGTCCGGCTTGAGGATGAAAAGGGTCGCGCCTTCGTACTGGCTGCACACGACCACCTTACCGGGCTACCTAACCGACGCACCTTCAATGAATTGGCAACGAACCATCTCGCCAATGCCAGACAGCATCGCGGCCACTACGTCTTGATGTATCTGGACCTGGACCGTTTCAAGCAGGTCAATGACACTCTGGGGCACCATGTTGGCGATATCCTGTTGCAGACGGTGGCCATACGCTTGCGAACATCTCTTCGTGATTCCGATATCGTGGCACGGCTCGGAGGCGATGAATTCGCCATATTGCTGACAGGTCTTGCGTCCATCGAAGACCTGCCCTTGATTGCAGACAAGGTCATCAGGCAAGTCAGCCAACCTTTCGAAAGTCAGGACGGGCAGGAAATCCACGTTAGTCCCAGCATCGGCATTGCCGTCTTCCCGCGCGATGGACAGGATTTTGACTCGTTGTGCAAGAACGCTGACGCGGCTATGTATGAGTCCAAGCGCAAGGGGCGCAGCACTTACACCTACTATGACACCGCGTTGAATTCTTCGAGTGAGCAGAGGTTCAATCTGGAGCAGCGTCTTCCCAAAGCGATTGCGGAGGATGAGCTGGTCCTGCACTTCCAGCCCAAGGTCAGGCTGTCCGACTTCAGAATTGTAGGGTTCGAGGCCCTGGTGCGCTGGCAGCATCCGGAACTGGGCCTGGTCTATCCCGATGACTTCATCCCTTTGGCAGAGGAGACTGGTTTGATCGTGGAGTTAGGTGAGTGGGTCGCTCGCTCGTGTTGCCGCCAGCAAGCGGCCTGGCAGGCGGAAGGACTGGGTTGCGTGCCGATGGCTATAAATATGTCGCCCCTGCAGTTGCAGCGGGAGGAACTGCCCAGCCGCATCGAGAGTCTGCTTATCGAGCATGGCGTGACAGCAGATATGCTCGCGATCGAGATCACCGAAACGGTTCTTCTCAAGTCGCTGGACACCGCTGTCATGGTGCTTCGAAGGCTGGAAGCCATGGGTGCGCAAATATCGCTGGACGACTTTGGCAGCGGCTTCTCAAGCCTCAGTTATGTGCGAACGCTGCCTATTCACATCATCAAGATCGACAAGCAGTTTATCCGCGATATTCGCAACAGCCCGCACGACGCGGTGTTGGTAGCGTCCATCATTTCGCTGGCACACAATCTGGGCATGCAGGTTATTGCAGAAGGTGTCGAAACGCTGGAGCAACTCATCTATTTGAAGACGGCAGGCTGCGATCAGGCTCAAGGCTATTACTTCAGTCGACCTGTGCCGGCGGCCAGCGCCCGTGAGCTATTGAGTAACGGCGTGCTTGCGCCATCCGGAGTAAATACATGAACAAGATAGTATCAAGGCTTTGTGCCTTATTTCTGTTTGCGGCAGCAGCAGGGGCAGCCCAAGCGCAAGCGTGCAGCAATCCTGATACCCTGCGCTTCGCCGTTATCCCGCAAATGAAGGATCAAACGGCCGTGGGGCACTATGATGCGCTCATCGAAACTCTGAAGGATGAGCTGGATCGCAACGTTGTTCTGGTGCCTGCCGGCTCCTACGGCGCTGTGATCGAAGGCTTGTCCGATGGCAGCGTGGATCTGGCCGAACTGGGGCCTGGCTCGTACGCCTTGGCCAGGGATCGCGGCGCAAATATTACTGCTTTTGCATCGCTGCATAAACAGATCGATGCCAGCGGGCCGTCTAATTATCGTTCGGTCTTGATCACCCGGGAGGATGCCGGCATTCAATCTCTTGAGGCGTTGCGGGGATCGGCTCTGAGCCTGGTTGATCCTGTCAGCACGTCCGGCGGCATTGTGCCAAGGGTAGCCGTGCAGCGGATGACAGGTATGCCCCTGGAAACATGGTTCGGACGAGTGTCGTTCGCAGGCTCTCACGACCTGGCGATAGAGGCTGTGCTCAATGGCCGGGTCGCTGCGGCGTTTGTAGCCGACAGCCGGGTCAAACACGGGGTGTACAACGGGCGCCCCGTAGCGGACGCCCTGCATACTGTCTGGCGTTCAGATCCGATCCCGTCTGATCCGTTTGCATACCAGGTCGGCCTGTGTGCGTCCGTGAAACAGGCAATTCACCGCGTTTTTTTTGAGCGGCAGGACGACCTGCAACCCTTATTCGCTTGGCGCGATAGGCAAGGCTTCGTATCTGTCGTGGATAGCGACTACCAGCTCCTTATGCATAGGTTGCCCGACTCGCCCTGAATCAGTGAGTAGGATACTGATCTTGTGTTGTTATATAGCAGTATGCAAAGCAGTAAGATAGTGGCCTCTGAGTGTTGATGGAAGGGGCGTAAATAAATGGTCAACACCAAGAATCATGTCAGCCTGATCGGCGTTCCCACGGATGTGGGGGCCGGCAGCCGAGGTGCTGGCATGGCACCCGAAGCGTTACGGGTTGCGGGTCTGGTATCCGCACTTGAGCGTTTGGATATCAAGGTCAGCGACGGTGGCAATCTTTCCGGACCACTTAATCCCTGGGCCAGTCCCGTCGATGGTTTTCGCCATTTAAGCCAGGTGATTCAGTGGAATCACCTGGTCTTTGATGCGGTGTATCGGCACTTGAACGAGGGGCGCATACCGCTGATGATGGGGGGCGACCACAGCATGGCGATAGGCTCTATTAGCGCCGTGGCCCGTTATTGCCGGGAGCAGGCCAAAGATTTACTGGTGGTATGGCTCGATGCACATGCCGATTTCAATACGGCGGCGCTGACGCCCAGCGGCAATATTCATGGCATGCCCGTGGCCTGTCTGTGTGGCCATGGCCCGCAAGCCCTGATTAGTCTTAGCGGCCAGGTACCGGCCTTGCGCGCCAACCAGATTCGCCAGGTGGGCGTTCGCAGCGTCGACGAAGGTGAGAAGCGTTTTATTCATCAAGCCGGTATTGAAGTGTTTGATATGCGCTATATCGATGAAAGCGGCATGAGCGACACCTTGCACAAAATCTTGCGCGACGTGTCACCGCAGACCCATTTGCATGTCAGCTTCGATGTTGATTTTCTGGATCCGGATATCGCGCCGGGAGTGGCCACAGCGGTTCGAGGCGGCCCCAGCTACCGAGAGGCGCAACTGTGCATGGAAATTCTGGCCGATACCGGCGTCGTGGGCTCCATTGATGTGGTGGAATTGAATCCGGCTTTGGATGTGCGCAATCAAACGGCCCGTCTGGCAGTGGATTTAATAGAAAGTCTGTTTGGTAAAAGCACGCTGGTGCGTAAGCGATAGGCAATAAGTGAAGCGGTTTTCGAGCAGTCGAGGCCAACTTCGCCTTGACTGCTATTCATCAATTTATTAGATGGAATCTATCTTTTTTAATCTTTTATTTTGTTGGATAATGACGACTAGTTCAGATTGCTCACAACAAGGATGGCCTCGTTTGTGGGGAACGCGGTGGGTGCATCAGCCTGCGAGCAGGGCACATCCGGTAATAACAGCGTCGTCATGAGTCATCATTATTTTAGCCCTTCGACCGAAGAAGGGGTTTTGCGTATTTCCATCGTTATCACGCTTTTCGTAACCGTGCTCGGGGTGGTATTCGGGCTGTTTGCGGCTTCGCTGACAATTCTTTTCGATGCCGTATATGAATTGATCGACGTGGTTATGACTGGCCTGGCGCTGTTGGTTGCCCGGCTCATTACCATCTCTACATCTGGCAGCACGATCAACAAGCGGCTGGCCGAGCGTTTCAACATGGGTTTCTGGCATTTGGAACCGATGGTGCTGGGGGTGAACAGCCTGTTGCTGATGGCGGCCGCCATCTATGGCCTGCTGCATTCCATCGATAGTGTCATGAGCGGTGGACGCCAGGTTGCCTTCGATTACGCTCTGTTTTTCGCCGCTATCTCGCTCGTGGTCGAGTTTGGGGCTGTGATGTTTCTGATGTCGGCCAACCGGCGTATCCACTCTGAATTCCTGGCGCTCGACGCGAAGTCCTGGTTGATGTCATGTTGCATTAGCGTGGCATATTTGCTGGCTTTTGGGTTTGGCACGGCCGCCCAGGGAACACATATGGAGTGGCTCACTCCCTATATCGATCCGGTGGTGCTGGGGCTGGTTTGTTTGGTGGTGTTGCCAATTCCGTTCGGCACGGTGCGTCGCGCCCTGGAAGATATCCTGCTGGTCGCACCCGCCGAGCTCAAGCAGCACGTCGACGAAGTAGCGCGGGCCTCGGTCCAGCGCTATGGGTTCGCGTCCCATCGCGCCTGCGTCGCCCGGGTTGGCCGCGGGCGGCAGATTGAACTTTACTTTCTTGTGTCCAATGAATGGCCTGCCAAGGCGTTGGCCGAGTGGGATCGCATCCGCGATGAGATCAGCGAGGCCATTGGCGGCGATACACCGGACCGCTGGCTGATGATCGTATTCACGACCGACCCTGAATGGGCCGAGTAGTCGTGGAAGCGGCAGCGTCCGGCGTTTGCACCTGACCCAGCAATTCCGTATAGCGCGCCTGAACCCACTGGACGGTCGGGGTCGGTTGCCAGCCCTGTCGCCATAGAACGCGCACTGACAGCTGCGATAGCGCAAGCGAGGGGCAGAGCACTTGTTGCAGCGGCTTATCATAGGCGTCGTCAGTCCCGACATTGACGGGCAGGATAGCCCATCCCAGGTCGTCGGCGACCATCTCGGCAATGCTGTAGAAACTGTCTGAGCGCCAGAGTTTGGGACTATAGGTGGCTTCATGTACGTCTTCGGCGTGCATCACCAGTTGACGGTATTTCACCAGATCCTTGCGTTGGGCGACCTCTAGTCGCGCCAACGGGTGGTCGTTCGTGACGAAAACCCCCTGCGGTACTGCGCCGATGTGACGTTGTTCGAAGTGAGCGGGCAGGGCGCCCCGCACAAAATGAAACGCGATGTGCGCCTTTTCCTGGTCAACGAAGAGAGCGACTTCGGTGGCGGTTCCGTTCAGCAAGGTGAGCTCCAGGTCGGGGAAGCGCACCGACATTTCGCGTAGAAGCGTGCTGATGGCGGCATAGGGCAGAGCCTCGTCCAGCGCCAGGGTGAGTTTGGCTTCGCTTCCAGAGCTTAGGGACTGGGCTCGATTGTTGAGCGCCTCGGCTTGGCGCAATAGTTCGCGAGCCTCCAGCAAAAGGAGTTGCCCTGCATCGGTGAGCTGTGCGTTGCGGCGGGAACGGTCGAATAGGTCTAGGCCCAGGTCCGCCTCTAGAAGGCCGATGGCGGTGCTGACCGCAGACTGTGCTTTGCCCAGGCGTCGCGCCGCCGCGCTGAACGAGCCGCTGTCGGCAGTCGCCACAAATTGCCGAAGTTGATCGAGAGTCCATTGCATGTAGCCATTCTATCTAACTGCACGCCGAAGCGTTTATCCATTCTATGTGCATAAAATATGCCTCAGGTTGCATATTCACTTCAAGTGATATAGCATTGAGGGCATAAAGTGATGAAACATTGATCCCCACCCGACTACCATTAAACAGATCACTCATATGCCCAAAAAGCCAAAGAAAGCGACGGCAACACCCGTCGATAGCAAGCTGTCGACCGAGCTCCAAACCATCGATACAGTGGCCACGCTCAAAGATCTGCGTAAAGCTACGCACCACACTCAGGATGGCCTGGCTGTCGCAATGGGGGTGGGCCAAGGCACGATTTCCCGAATTGAAAAACGCCACGACATGCTGGTGTCAACGCTGCAGCATTATGTGGAAGGCATCGGAGGGGCATTGCAGATACTGGTCACGTTTCCGAACCGCTCGCCGCTGGTCGTAGAGCGTCTGGGGAAAAAAATTACGACGTCCTCCAAGGACACCAACAAGAAACCTGTCGATGCTAACAGCCAGGCGAATAACTGATTTATTATGCACACCATACCCACACCGTATTACCTGATAGACAAACCGGCGTTGCAACGCAACCTGGACGCCATCGACTATGTACGCGAGCACTCAGGCGCCAAGGTCCTGCTTGCGCTCAAGTGCTTTGCCACCTGGTCGGTGTTCGACCTGATGCGCCGGCATATGGACGGCACCACATCGTCGTCTCTGTACGAAGTCAAGCTGGGCCACCTGAAGTTCGGAGGCGAGACCCATGCTTATAGTGTGGCTTATGCCGATCACGAAATCGAAGAAGTCATCGCGCATTGCGACAAGATTATTTTCAACTCCATCAGCCAGCTTGAGCGCTATGAATCGTTTGCCCAGGATAAGCCAATAGGCTTGCGGTTGAACCCGGGTGTAAGTTGCGCGGGATTCGACCTGGCCGATCCCGCTCGCGAGTTCAGCCGCTTGGGTGAAAGCGATCCCGAGCGTATCCTGGGCATCGTCGATCAGCTCGACGGCGTCATGATTCACAACAACTGTGAAAATGATGATCTGGGTCGCTTCGACGAGCTGCTCGCCCAGGTGGAACAGCGGTACGGCGATGTTCTGAAGCGCCTGAAGTGGGTCAGCCTGGGCGGCGGTATCAGTTTTACCGCGCCAGGCTATCCACTGGATGCATTTTGCGAGCGTCTGCGCAGCTTCGCACAAAAGTACGACGTGCAGGTATATCTCGAGCCTGGCGAAGCGGCGGTCAGCCATAGCGCTACGCTCGAGGTAAGCGTATTGGACGTCGGCTACAACGGCAAACATCTGGCTGTGGTCGATGCTTCCACTGAAGCTCACATGCTTGACCTGCTGATCTATCGCGAGACCGCTCTCTTGGGCGCTGATACGGGTGATCACGAGTACATGATTTGCGGCAAGACTTGCCTGGCTGGCGACATATTCGGTGAAGGCCGTTTTGCAACGCCATTACAGATCGGAGACCGTATCTCGATCAGCGATGCCGCAGGCTACACCATGGTGAAGAAAAACTGGTTTAACGGTGTCAACATGCCGTCGATAGCCCTGAAAGAAGCCGATGGTTCCGTGCGCGTAGTGCGCCAATTTTCCTTTGACGATTACGTCAACAGTCTATCCTGATTTGGGGGGTATTCAAATGAAACGCAACGTTCTTATTATCGGTGCAGGCGGCGTGGCGCACGTCGCAGCGCATAAGTGCGCACAGAACAACATATTGCTGGGCGATATCCATATTGCTTCGCGCACACTTAGCAAATGCCAAGCGATTATCGCCTCCATCAAGGAAAAGGGCAGCCAGTGCGGTCCGGGGCAGCTAAAGGCGCATCAGTTGGATGCCTTGGACGTCGAAGCCACCAAGGCTTTGATCCGTGCCACTGGCAGCCAGATCGTCATTAATGTGGGTTCGCCCTTCCTGAATATGTCGGTCCTGCAAGCGTGTATCGACACCGGTGCCGCCTACCTGGACACTGCCATCCACGAAGATCCCGATAAGGTGTGCGAGGCGCCGCCCTGGTACGCGAACCACGAGTGGAAGCGCCGCGACGCTTGCCGGAACGCTGGCGTGACGGCGGTGCTCGGCGTGGGCTTTGACCCCGGCGTCGTGAATGCCTACGGGCGTTTCGCCATGGACGCTTATTTCGATGACGTGGAATCCATTGACATCATCGACATCAACGCGGGCAGCCATGGCCGCTACTTCGCTACCAATTTCGATCCGGAAATCAACTTTCGCGAGTTCACGGAAACGGTCTGGTCGTGGGAAGGCGGCCAATGGAAGGCCAGCACGATGTTCGAGCACAAGAAAGATTGGGACTTGCCGGTTGTGGGCAAAAGCACCGCATACCTGACTGGCCATGACGAGCTCCATTCCATGTCGAAGAACCTGGGCGTGCCCAATATCCGTTTCTGGATGGGCTTCGGCGATCACTACATCAACGTGTTCACAGTACTGAAGAATCTGGGCCTGCTGTCCGCAAAGCCCGTGCTGACCGCCGAGGGGCTGGAAGTCATCCCGCTCAAGGTCGTCAAAGCTGTATTGCCAGACCCGGCCTCACTCGCGCCGACCTACACCGGCAAGACCTGCATAGGAGACTTGCTTAAGGGAACCAAGAATGGCAAACCCCAGGAGGTTTTTGTCTACAACATCTGCGATCATAAAGCGTGCTACGAAGAGGTCGGCAGCCAGGGTATTTCCTATACTGCCGGCGTACCTGTCGTCGCGGCGGCCATGTTGATTGCCGATGGTGTTTGGGATGTACACCAGATGGTCAACGTAGAAGAGCTTGATCCGAAGCCGTTCATCGAACTGATGAATCGCATCGGGCTGGTGACCCGTGTACGCGATGCGCAGGGTGACCGCGTCCTGGATCCATACAAGAAAATTCCTGAAATGGCAGGCTCGCAAAAGCGGTTAGTCGACGCGTCGACACGCTGAGCCA
>NZ_JBEBUX010000145.1:0-9892 GCF_040393045.1 Pollutimonas bauzanensis
AAAATCCAGTGCCTTAACCAGCTTGGCGATTCCCCAATTCAACTGCTTATCCAGTGCCGTAGCGGATGATCAAGCAACCCGGGACAAGCCCATGCATTTTGAACAACCGCTGCATTATCGTTTTCACGATTCAGCATTTTACCGATAATTTCCTGCTGGCACACCACTGCTTGCTCAAGCGTTACAAATTCAACAAAAAAGCAGGCACCTGATCCGGTCATTCTTGCTGTTAAACCCTGCTGGCCAAGCCATACTGCAGCTTCGCTCACACGTGGATAACTTGCAAAAACTACTGGTTCCAAATCGTTGCGCCCAAAAAAACCGTTAGTAAAAAAACCGTTCTTAGGTGCATTGATTGTTTGCCAATCAGTAAAGACCGACATTTTGACCGAAGATGAATCTCTTGTCAAATCGGGGGATGAAAATACCCCTGCGGTGGGTACATTTTGCGTCGGTTGCACTACAACATAGGCGCGCTCAGGCAGGCTTAACGGAGATAACAGTTCGCCTATTCCCACGGCAAACGCAGGCTGGCCATAGATAAACACAGGCACATCGGCACCCAGGGCCAAGCCCAGCCGCATCAATTCGTTGCGCGTGAAATTGGTTGCCCATAAACGGTTGAGCGCGATCAGCGTACTGGCGGCGTCGCTGGACCCACCGCCCAGTCCGCCGCCGGATGGAATTTTTTTTTGGTAGCGTATCTGCGCGCCCAGTTTCGTGCCCGAAGCTTGCTGCAGCGCCCGGGCCGCGCGTATTACTAAATCGTCTTCCGGGGCCAGTCCGGCAACAGCTTCGCCCTCGCGCACGATGAGTCCATCGGTACGTTTGTCGAAATGCAAGGTGTCGCAAAGATCGATGAAGCGGAAGGCCGTTTGCAGCAAGTGATAGCCGTCGGGCCGACGCCCTGTCACATGCAGGAAAAGATTGATCTTGGCCGGAGCGGGGACATCGTATAACGCCATGCAGCGTTCCGGCTAAGCGCCGTTGACGACCAGCCGAACGCTAATGGTTCGATTGGCGTCGTTGCGATTCAGCTGCAACAAGGTCGGGCCTTGCGCATCGTAACGGGATAACTGCACGCGCCAGCCGTTCTGACTGAACGACACCGGCTGGCCCTTGCTGTTTTTTTCCAACGCTGAAACATCAGCGCTACCGGTTCGGCCCCGCAGCCAGTCGCGCAAGCCGGCCACCGGTATGGGACTGCCCAATACCTGTTCAACCAAAGCATCAGGGTGTTCGGCCTGCATTGTTTCACCATTGCTGCGGGTAAGCGTTGCCTGGCGAGGCCCTACCTGAACACGCGCCAAGGTGTTGCCCAGCGGATTGAGCAGGTCCAGCATAAGCGTGGGGTCGCTGTCGTGCCAGACGAAGCCCCCCTGCACTGCCTCTTGTTTGCCATTGAAATTAGTCACGCTCAGGGCAAAGCGCCCCGCCCGTTCGAATGCTGATCCACCGGCCCCGGCACCGATCTGCGGCGAGGTGGCACAGGCAGACAATAGAAGGCACAGCAAGCCGGTTAGCCACCATGCTTTACCGCGCTGCAGGTACGACACGATCATTTCAGCGTAACTCCCAGGCGCCGCAAGGTTTTGAGCAGCGTTTCGTTCTCGGGATCTTTAGCCATGCCCTGTTTCCAGATTGTCATGGCCTCGTCTTGACGCTTCGACACCCACAGCACCTCGCCCAAATGGGCGGCCACGTCCGCTGTCGGCAACTGATCATACGAACGGCGCAGATACTCGATGGCCGCTTCGTAATCACCGGTGCGATACAAATACCAGCCCACGCTATCGAGAATATAAGGATTGTCCGGCTCGATCTCGAGCGCGCGTTCCAACAAATTCTGCGCCTCGTCCAACAGCCGATTTTGGTCGGCATAGGTATAGCCCAGCGAGTTATAGGCATTGGCGTTGTTCGGCGCCAGCTCGATGACCCGCTTCATCAGCTTCTCGAACTCGTCGATATTGCCTTGCCGTTCGTACAGCATGGCCAAGTCGTATTTGATCTCGGCCGTATCGGGTAGCGCGGTGTCTGCCTTGACCAATACCTCGACAGCCATATCGCTTCGGCCCGCGTCGCGATAAATGGAAGCCAGCGTCAGGGCGATGACCGAGCGCTCGCGGTGGTCTTGGGGCTTCAGGGAGTCGATGCTGCGGCGAGCCAGCGCCAGGTTGCCCTGTTTAGCCTGCAGCACTGCCTTATGTATCTGAGCCTGGAACCGCAAGGAAGCCTCGTCGATCAGATCCAGCTGTGCAATCGCCTCGTCCAGCTTGTTCTGCTTCTCGGCAATTTGCACCAACAGCAAGCGTGCATCGGACGCATCGGCCATGGCATTGCTGGCCTTGTCATTGATAGACTGGCGCCGCTGCGTCTGGACATTGATATATTCTTCCAGCAAGGCCTTCGCGGGACCATAACGCTCTGCCCGCATATTGACCTCGGCTTCGGTATATAGCAGGTCAAAATCTTCGGGGGCCCTTTGCTTCATGGATTCGACCTGCGCCAAAGCGGCATCGAAGTCGTGGCGATCCACCAGGCGATTCACGAGCATCAACTGCAGTTTGCGACTGTCGGGGTGTTCGGCAATGTAGGCGCGCGTTTCCTTGATGGCGGCCACCGGGTCCACATTGAGCCCATATTCGAGCACGCGCTGGGCAGCCACTTCGGACAAGGGGTCAAGAACCAAAGCCTGGCGGGCCTCTTTAAGCGCTCGCGCCGAATCGGATGCCGCCCACGCAGCATCGGCAAGCGCCAGATGCGCGACAGGCAAGTTGCGCACGGACGGGGGCAAGGCTTTTTCAAGCACATCAAGCGCCACTGTCTTGTCCGCCATTTTGCTAACGATGGCTGAAGCCTGGATAACTGCCTGCTCTGGGTTATCGGACTGTTCTATGCGGGTTCGCAGCGCTTTGGCCAGGCCCGATGTTTGGCCGTTCGACGCCGCCAGCGCAAGCGAAGAAGCCACCGCCTCGGGATCGTTGGGCGCCAGCAAGGACCATTCGCGCGCTGCCTGCAGCGAGCGGTTCAGATTGCGATCGGCCATGGAAAACTGGAACGAGCGCTTGGCCAGGCGGGGATCAGAGGTTTCCCGCGCCAGGTCAAGCAGCGTCTGGCTGGCCATGTCGTAGCGGCCCCTTTGGGCAGCAATTTCGGAAGCCAGTATGCGATACAGGATATCGGCAGTAAGCTTGACCGCTGGCAGTTGGCCAGAATGCAGGCGTATTTGCTCGACCTGCGTGCGTGTTTGAGCTTCCTGCGCCGAATAAGCCGGAACAGTCCACGATGCAAGCACAGGCGCCAGAAATGCCAACAGCAGAGGAATTGAACGTTTCATTAAAAAGAACCACCGCCGCTGCGCCTGAACTACAGCGTCAGATGGCAAAATTGCTAACTTAGATTTAAGGATGTTATCACCCCCTTATGCCCGAACTACCAGAAGTTGAAACCACGCGTCGCGGAATTGCGACGGTTATGCCGGGCCATGAACTACTGCAGTTCGTGGTTTATGAATCCAGAATGCGCTGGCCGGTGCCTGACGACCTGAGCCAGAAAATCAGCGGACATACTGTCTTGAGCTGCGAACGACGCGGCAAATATCTGCTGATCAACTTCGCCCATGGAACGCAAATCATACATCTGGGCATGTCAGGTTCGCTACGGCGCGCGACCCCGGATGAACCACGACGCAAACATGATCATGCCGAATGGATATTCGAGGATGCGCGTTTCCTGCTGCATGATCCGCGCCGCTTCGGAGCCATACTGTGGCACGACGCGGCAGACGGGCCTATTGCGGGGCACCCAATGCTGGCCAAACTGGGCATCGAGCCCTTCGACCCGCTATTCACGCCCCAATATCTGCATCAACACCTGCAGGGCAAGACCCTGGCAATCAAACAGGCATTGCTGGCAGGCCATATTGTCGTGGGCGTCGGCAACATTTATGCATCAGAGTCGCTTTTTCGAGCACGTATCAACCCGCGCACGGCCGCCGGCACCATTTCCCTGGACAGATGCCGCCGCCTGACCGCGGCCATACAGCAAACTCTGGGCGACGCACTGGAGTCTGGCGGCAGCACGCTGCGGGACTATGTCAACGCCACCGGCGAGCCAGGCGCCTACTTTGATATTTATGCAGCCGTCTATGAGAAAGCTGGCAAACCCTGCGCGGTCTGCGCCACCCCTATACGGCGTATCGTGCAAGGACAACGTGCCACCTATTATTGTCCCAAGTGCCAGCGGCAATAACCAAATTCGTCTATAACAAACGCATTGAACATAAACGAATAATGGGATATATTTTCAACAACTATATGGAGACTCCCCACTCATGAGCAAACAGTTCGCCTCGCATGCCGACCTTGAAGACAAGGTTGTGTCCTTCGAAAAACTTTCCGACAACGCCTACGCCTACACGGCTGAAGGGGATCCCAACTCGGGCATCATCATCGGCGACGATGCCGCCATGGTGATTGACACCCAGGCCACGCCTGTTATGGCGCAAGACGTCATCCGTCGGGTCAAGGAAGTCACCGACAAGCCAATCAAATACATTCTGCTGTCCCACTATCATGCGGTCCGCGTACTGGGCGCATCTGCCTATAACGCCCAGGAAATCATTGCCAGCCGCGACACCTACGACCTGATCGTCGAACGCGGCGAGCAAGACAAAGCCAGCGAAATCGCTCGCTTCCCGCGCCTGTTTCGCAATGTCGAATCCGTTCCCCCTGGCCTGACATGGCCAACCATTACGTTCGAAGGGGAAATGACGGTCAACCTGGGAAATCTTGAAGTCCAGATCATGCAGGTCGGGCGCGGCCATACCAAAGGCGACACCATTGCCTGGTTGCCCGAACAACGCATTTTGTTTGCCGGTGACCTGGTCGAATATCAATCTACGCCTTATGCGGGCGATTGCTACTTTCGCGAATGGCCGCATACCCTGGACACGCTTGCTGAATTCAACGCTGAAAAAATGGTCCCAGGACGCGGCCCGGCACTGAAATCCGCCGATGAAGTGCGCAAAGGCCTGGCCGGCACGCGCGCCTTCCTGACGGACTTGTACTCGTGCGTCAACAATGGCGTCGCTGCGGGCAAAGACCTGAAGGCCATCTATCGCGAAACCTACGACTTCATGAAACCGCGCTATGCGGACTGGGTGATTTTCGATCACTGCATGCCGTTTGACGTATCGCGTGCCTACGACGAAGCCACTGGCTACGACGACCCGCGTATCTGGACGGCCGAACGCGATATTGAAATGTGGAAGCAATTGGAAAGCTGATGGGCATGCCGGGTTGCGCAGCCCGCAATACAAGAAAAGCGAACAAGGAGCATCGGGGTGGGAGACATCAATTACCAAACCCTCGAATTCGATTACAAGGCGCACCCGGCCCGCGACACTGAACGGCACGCCGTCGTCGTGGTCGGCGCAGGCCCGGTGGGACTCAGTCTTGCGCTGGACTTAGCCAGCCATGGACAGAAAGTCGTTGTGATCGACGACGACTACCGTTTGTCCTCGGGTTCACGGGCAATCTGCTTTGCCAAGCGCACACTGGACGTCTGGGATCGCCTGGGGGTTGCCGAACGCATGGTTCAAAAAGGCATTTCGTGGAATGTGGGCCGGGTCTACTTTAAAGACAAAGAAGTCTGGAGCTTCGATCTGCTGCCCGAACACGGGCACCATCGTCCTGCCTTCATCAATCTGCAGCAATATTATTGCGAAGGCTATTTATACGAATACGCTGCCAGCCAGCCCAATATCGAACTGCGCTGGAAACACAAGGCGGTTGCAGTAGTTACGCACGGCGACCACGTAACGGTAAGCGTTGACACACCCGATGGCGCTTACACCATGGATGCCGATTGGTTGATCGCCTGCGACGGTGCGCGCTCGCCGGTACGAAAAATGATAGGCCAGGAAACCCGCGGCCGCGTTTTCCACGACCGCTTTCTTATCGCCGATATCAAGACACAAGCCAATTACCCGCACGAGCGCTGGTTCTGGTTCGATCCGCCCTTTCACCCCAACCAATCGGTACTGCTTCACAGCCAACCCGACAATGTCTGGCGCATTGACTTCCAGCTAGGCTGGGACGCCGATCCGGCCGAGGAAACCAAACCCGAAAAAGTCATCCCGCGCATCAAGGCTTTGCTGGGAGCGGATGCCGAGTTTGAACTGGAGTGGGTCAGCGTCTATACCTTTGCGTGCGAGCGCATGGAAAAATTCCGTCACGGCCGCATCTTGTTTGCCGGCGATGCCGCGCATCGCGTATCGCCCTTTGGCGCACGCGGCGCCAACAGCGGCGTGCAAGATATCGATAACCTCGCCTGGAAACTGGACCTGGTTATCCGAAACATGGCGCCGTCTTCGCTGCTTGACACCTACTCCAGCGAACGCGAGCAAGCTGCAGACGAAAACATCTTGCACTCATCCCGCTCGACGGACTTCATTACCCCAAAAAGCGAAATCAGCCTGCTATTCCGCAACACCACACTACGGTTAGCCAACCACTATGAATTTGCACGCAAGTTGGTCAACAGCGGCCGGCTTTCCATGCCTACGTCCTATACAACGTCCAGCCTCAATACGCCCGATACGGATGCATTTTCCGACGCCCTTCCCTTGGGCGCCGTTGCGCCGGACGGCCCTATTACCATTGCTGGTCAAAACGGCTGGTGGTTGAGCCAGTTGGGCGGCCACTTTACTATCGCCGTGTTTTGCCCGACCGCCTTGCCGGAACCGGCCACTATGCAGGAGCTTGCCAGCTTGCAGGCGCACCCGCTGGGGATCAAAGTCGTCGTAGTCCTGGGCGCCAACCTTGCCAATAAGCCGCCAAATGGACTTGCGTCAGTCGTGGATAACGATGCCATCCTGGCTGCGCGCTACGATGCGCAACATGGTGCCTGTTACCTTATCCGGCCCGACCAGCATATTGCCGCCCGCTGGCGCAACATCAACAAGCAGCACCTGTTGTCTGCCATGCTGCGGGCCACAGGTTCGACTACGCAGGTGGCGTCATGACACGGCTATACACACAACCCAATTTTGCCGCACCCGACGATTTCTACGAACGGCTTATTGATGCCCACCGCGACTTGACCACGGCACAAAGCCACGCGATGAATGCAGCGCTAGTGCTGTTATTGTCGAATCATATAGGCGACCTGGACGTCATTGCCGAAGCGCTGGACAAAGCACGCGCCAGCGTTGAAGACACAAACTGAACTCATTTTTTCCGGAGTCTCGAACAATGAGCACACTACAATATCAAACTGGTCTGGGTAACAGCTGCTCGACCGAGGCCTTGCCAGGCGCGCTGCCCATAGGCCGGAACTCTCCGCAGGTCTGCCCATATGGCTTGTATGCCGAACAACTATCCGGCACAGCATTCACCGTACCTCGCGCAGAAAGCCGCCGTTCATGGTTGTACCGTATACGGCCCGCGGCCCTGCAAAAAGCCTTCGAACCATTTAACGGCGCCCCGTCGTGGCAGCATCAGTTCGGATCGGGACCCGTCACGCCGAACCGCCTGCGCTGGAGCCCGCCCGCTATTCCAGAAGCACCCACCGATTTCATCGAAGGCGTAACCACCTGGGCCGGTAACGGCAACAGCGAAGACCTCAATGGCGTCAGTATTAATCTGTATGTCGCCAACCGCTCGATGACAAACCGGTTTTTCTACAACGCCGATGCCGAAATGCTGATCGTGCCGCAAGAAGGCCGCTTGCGCCTGGCGACAGAGCTGGGCTTGATCGACATCGAGCCTTGCGAAATTGCCGTCATTCCGCGCGGCGTGCGCTTCCGGGTGCAACTTATCGATCCAACGGCGCGCGGCTATATGCTGGAGAACTACGGTGCAGTGCTGCGCCCGCCCGAACTCGGCCCCATCGGCTCCAATGGCCTGGCCAACCTGCGCGACTTCCAGATCCCGGTTGCATGGTACGAAGACCGTGAAGGTGAATTCGAGCTGATCGCCAAATTTACGGGCGCCTTCTGGCATACATCGCTATCGCATTCGCCGTTGGACGTTGTTGCATGGCATGGCAATAACGCCCCCTATAAATATGATTTGCGTCGCTTCAATACCATAGGCTCGATCAGCTACGATCACCCCGACCCCTGCATCTTTACGGTACTGACTTCTCCGTCCGATACGCCCGGCGCCGCAAACATCGATTTCGCCATTTTCCCGCCCCGCATCCTGGCCATGGAAGACACCTTCCGCCCGCCCTGGTTCCATCGCAATATTGCCGGCGAGTTCATGGGGCTGATCCACGGCATCTACGATGCCAAAGCCGAAGGGTTCTCGCCTGGCGGCGCCAGCCTGCACAACTGCATGACGCCACATGGCCCCGATGCCGAGACTTTTGAAAAAGCCTCCAATGCCGACATCAGCCAACCCCATTACATACGCGATACGATGGCCTTCATGTTTGAAACACGCCGGGTCATCCGCCCTACACTGGCTGCGCTGTCGTCCAGCACGCTGCAAGACGATTATGATATGGCCTGGTCGGGCTTCACGAAGCACTTCAACCCCGGCAAGCCATGAGCATCAACTGGATAACGCAATGAATTACTTGAACGAAACACATGATCCCAGTCTGCAAAGCTGGGTGTCCTCGGCCAATGTGCCGGACAATGGTTTTCCCATACAGAACTTGCCATTCGGTGTCTTCCGGACTGCAGGCAGTTCGGAAGATTTTCGTCCTGGCGTCGCGATTGGAAACCAGGCTCTGGATCTGGCGGCACTTGCTCACGCGCAGCCCTGGACGGGTCTGGCTGGCGAAGCCCTGGCGAGTTGCCAGGCCCAGCAATTGAATGGTCTGATGGGCCTGGGCCAGGCGCACTGGTCGGCCTTGCGCCTGGAGCTGTCGCGCGCCTTGCGTACCGGATCCCCACTGCAAAGCCTGCTTGAACCCTTGCTGGCAAATCAAGACACACTTGAGTTCGCCGTTCCCGCTCGTATCGGCGACTACACAGATTTTTATATTTCATTGCATCACGCCACCGCGGTTGGCAAACAGTTCCGGCCTGACAACCCCTTGCTGCCCAATTACAAATGGGTGCCTATCGGTTACCACGGGCGCGCGTCCAGCATTGGCGTATCGGGTCAGTCGTTCCCACGACCTGTCGGCCAGACACGCCCCAGCACCGAAGGCGGAAACCCAAATTTTGGTCCCTGCGAACGCCTGGACTATGAATTGGAACTAGGCATTTTCGTTGGCTCCGGCAACGTTCAGGGCGAGCGCATCGCCATCACCGACGCCGAGGCCCACGTATTTGGCCTATGCATTCTGAACGACTGGTCGGCGCGCGACCTGCAGGCCTGGGAATACCAGCCATTGGGCCCCTTCCTTGCCAAGAACTTCGCCAGCACCATCTCGCCCTGGATCGTCACGCTGGAAGCCTTGGCTCCGTTTCGCACGGCGTTTGTGCGCAATGCCGACGACCCGCAGCCTTTGCCCTACCTGACGTCAGACGCCAACCAGGCAACAGGCGCCTTCGATATCAGCCTGGAGGTTTTGCTTAGCACGCCAGAATCGCGCAAGCAGCAGGCCGACCCCGCCCTGTTGTCGAGCAGTAATTTCAAGGAAGCCTACTGGAGCGTGGCACAACTGCTGACCCACCACACAGTCAATGGCTGCAACCTGCAGCCTGGCGACCTGATGGGCACCGGCACCCTTTCCGGCCCAGCCATAGGCCAGGAAGGTTCTTTACTGGAACTGAACCACGGCGGCAAAAAGCCAATCACCCTTCCTTGGGGCGAAGAGCGGGTGTTTTTGCAGGATCACGACGAAGTCATTTTGCGCGCAAAATGCAGCAAGCCGGGCTACCCCACCATCAGCCTGGGGGAGTGCGCCGGCACTGTTCTGCCCGCCAGGG
>NZ_JBEBUX010000146.1:0-9813 GCF_040393045.1 Pollutimonas bauzanensis
CAGAGTACAAACCAGACGGAGAATAAATGTGACAATTACCATCAGAACCGAAGAGTTAACTGATGCGGAAGCAATTTTTGAAGTGACCCGACGCGCTTTCCTGACTGCAGCCCATACCAATCATAAAGAGCAATTCATTGTGAATGCGCTGCGACGTTCCGGTGAGCTTGCTTTATCCCTTGTGGCAGTGGAAGAGCACGGGGCGGTTGGCCACGTCGCCTTCTCACCGGTGGCTGTTTCGACAGGTGACACCGGTTGGTATGGATGCGGCCCACTATCCGTCTTGCCGGAGCACCAGCGAAAAGGCATTGGAAGCCAGTTGGTGCAACGGGGCCTGGAAATGTTAATAGGGAGGAATGCGCGAGGTTGCGTACTAGTCGGCGACCCGGCCTTTTATTCACGTCTGGGCTTCAACCCCTGCAGGGATTTGATACTACCAGACGTGCCCCCAGAATACTTCTTGTGCAGGAACTTTGGCGAATTCACGCCGAAAGGCGAGGTTACGTTCTCCCCCGCTTTTGAGGCGACGGCTTAATACTTAAGCACTAAATTGCCTGACTCAAAGCGAAGCAGCTCTTAAAGTGCCGCTTCGCGAAGAGCTTAATCAGGAGCTCATAGCCGAAAATGGTCGTTTGTTAGCGCGGTTTGAGCTCCGGGGTTTCCAGCTTATCCTGCTGGAAGGGGCTTGGCGTTGAAAAATCCTTCGCGTAAGATGATTCCGTATTCAAGATAAGCTTTCATGCAGGCCAGCATCTGCATCCAGCCACCGCAATTGCCATATGATGCGCGCAGCCCGGCGGCTGTCTCTCGCCAGCCGCTTTCGGTGATGCTAACCATCGTGCCGCCATCATCCAGCCCGGTAAAGGCAATACGCACTTCCGTGTCGTAGCCGCCGCCCTGAATTTCACCACGATCGAGTCCTATTTCCTCAGGCACATCCTCACTCGCCTCCCAAAGTAGAACGATTTCCTTGTCCTGCTCCACCTTGACGACCTTGACAGGAAACGCGCCGGGAAAATCATGGAAATCCCATGTGACAGCCGCTCCGGTCTCCAGTCGGCCCTTTGCTCCGCCGGTCGTGAAATAGCTGGAAAGCTGCTTGGGATCGGCTACTGCCTCGAACACCTCGTGGACCGGCTTCGCAATCCGTCCTGACACCGTGAATTTCAGTTCCATTGCTCTGTCTCCTTGTTGCATGTTCCCATACATACGTTATAAAAAATATAGCACGCTGGAAACAGATGATTCGGACAAGGTTTTTAAGCGTTGGCTGCCCATAAACCGTCGCTTATGAACAGCCGCTCCTGGCCGAAATTTGACCTTGTTCACCGCAACAGCTCGACCCTTGCAAACCATCCCCACCTTTCCGCCTAAGTTGAGCATGCTTTTCTATAGAGCCTGAAGAGCCGGGATGATGTGGTTTCTCAGCAGCGGCGCTATCATTTCCGGATACGGTCCATGCAACGGTAGCCACCTCATCTCCGCGATTTCAGCTGAAACTATCGGCTTTTGGTTACCAGGCAACTTGGCAATAAACGCGTGGGCGTGCACGGAAGTATTGGCTTCGTTGGCAGCAACCTCAACAAAAGAGCCGAGGTGCGTCAGCTTCTCTGCTATCAGCGTTATCTGAAGCTCTTCCCAGACTTCCCTAACAAGAGCTTCAGAGGGAGTTTCCTGGTTATCGAGCTTGCCGCCAGGAAGCATCCAAGCAATGGTTTTTTGCTTGCGAACGACCAGCAATTCCCGGTTTTCATTTATAAAGCATGCGGTAGCGATGTTGAGCGTTTTCATGAAACGCATTCTAGATTAGCGCAGCACCTTTGTCAGACCTGTATTGAGTCTGACAATAGTACGGCGGGAGTATCCTATCGTCATGGACTCTCTGATCGCTGCCTCCGCGCGTGCCCTCGCTGCTGGCGACGCGCTTGGCGCCCTCAAGCGGGTAGCCCTACGCGACGATCCGCCAGCTCTGGCCTTGCGCGGTATCGCAATGGCCCAGCTCGGCGAGTATTTGCGTGCCCGCGAGCTTCTTCAGCGTGCCGGCCGGGGCTTCGGTGCCCACGAAGCGCTGGCGCGGGCTCGTTGCATCGTCGCCGAGGCCGAGGTAGCGTTAGCCATGCGCGACTTCGGCGGTTCACCACGCTCGCTAGCGGCGGCCTTGGCGACGCTCGAGTCGCACAACGATTCCGCCAACGCGCTGCAGGCACGTCTTATCGCGGTACGCCGGCTATTGCTGATCGGTCGCCTGGACGAAGCCGAAACCGCACTGGCCCAGCTCGATACCCGTGCTCTTCCGCCATCGCTGGCCGCAATCACCGAACTAAGCACGGCGGAAATTGCACTGCGCTCGCTTCGGATGGATTCAGCGCGTATGGCGCTTGCCCGTGCCCAGGAAGCAGCCGAACAAGCAGGCGTACCGGCGCTCTTGGCCGAGGTCGCAGAAGCACGAACCATGCTTAGCCGCCCCGCCGCACGGCGCCTCTTTCCCGAAGGCGAGCAAGAACTGCGCTTGGACGACGTTGCAGCGCTCTTAACTTCTGACATGCTGGTCATAGACGCCTGCCATCGCCGTCTTGGCACGGGTGCCGAATGGCAGTCGCTGGCACGCCGCCCAGTACTGTTCACATTGGCGCGTGCGCTTGCACAGGCTTGGCCCGGCGATGTCGACAGGGAAACCCTGATCGCGCGTGCATTCCGCAGCCGCCACCCCGACGAATCGCATAAGGCTCGCTTACGGGTTGAAATCGGTCGTCTGCGCGCGCTTGTCAAAACACTGGCGCATATCGAAGCAAGCACGCAAGGCTTTATTCTTAAGCCTCTTGATAACCGTGCCGTTGCTGTTCTGGTACCGCCTATTGATGATGATCAGGCATCATTGGTCGCCCTGCTTTCCGACGGTGCGGCCTGGTCCACGTCCGCCCTGGCGATGGCCCTGGGAGCCAGTCAACGAACTGTCCAGCGCGCGCTTGTCGAGCTTGAAGCAGCCGGGCGAGTGCGCTCGATCGGACGTGCGCGGACGTGCCGATGGCTGTCTGCGCCGCTGACAAGATTCACGACGATATTGTTACTCCCTACTCTGCTGCCGTTGACATAAAGTGGTCTTACCGCGCCAATCCGAGGCGCACAACAAGGAGCTAGCGATGACCCAACAAACAAATCTAAAGCAATCCCAGACGGCGGACCGCGCAGCCGAGATCGTACGAGAATATGGTCCTTTCGACGGTGCCGACCAGGTACACGGCGTGACCTTCGATGGCCAGCGCGTATGGGCAGCCACCGGAGCCAAGCTGATCGCCTTCGATCCAGCCAGCGGAAAACCCAGCCACACGCTCGACCGAGCCTGCGATGCCGGCACCGCATTCGATGGAACTTATCTTTATCAGATTGCCGAAGAGCATATCTACAAAATAGATCCTTCCAACAACAAAGTGGTGGCGTCGATCCCTGCGCCCGGACACGGTAGCGACTCGGGACTGACGTGGGCTGAAGGCAGCTTATGGGTGGGCCAATACCTTGACCGCAAGATTCACCAGATCGATCCGGAAACCGGTGCCGTCATCCGCAGCATCGAATCCAATCGCTATGTGACCGGGGTAACTTGGGTCGACGGCGAACTATGGCATGGAACGTGGGAAGGAGACGAAAGCGATATCCGCCGAATCGACCCGAAGAGCGGAGCCGTGCTTGAACAGCTGGAGATGCCCCCCGGCATTGGCGTCAGCGGACTCGAATCCGACGGTGCCGACATTTTTTACTGCGGTGGCGGAGCAAGCGGCAAAGTCCGCGCCGTGCGACGTCCGAAGCAATAATCAGTGACTGACAGTAAGGATCTGGCTATGCGGCAAGGGTTGCGCCGCCATCCACCACCAAGTCTTGCATGGTGATATGGCTGGCCAGATCCGATGCTAAAAATACGACAGCGTTAGCGATCTCGTCCACTGTGGCCAACTTGCCCAGGGGTATGCCCAATTTATATTGATCCATGGAGCCATCTATGGTGCGCTGGGCATCTTCGGGCGTTTTCCATAATTGGCGCAACATGTCTGTATCGGTAGAGCCTGGGGACACCAGATTGCACCGAACGCCATAAGGCGCAAGCTCCAGGCCTACGCAATGACTAAGGCTGACCAGCGCCGCCTTGGATGCGCAATAAGCCGCCATCCCCATGCGCGGCACATGCGCGGCGTTCGACGCCACGCTAACTACCACACCGCTGCGTTGGCGCTTCCACAGCGGCACCAATTGGCGAAACAAATAAAAAGCGCCCGACACATTCACATCCATGCAAGTGTGCCAGTCATCCAGGCTTAATGCATCACTATTACCCAGGCGTAAAGCGCCAGCCGCATTGATCAGCCCATCGAGATGCGGCTGTTCGTCCAGCAATTTCCGGCACACATCCTGAACCTGTTGGTGATCGCTGATATCCAATAGCGTCGTGCGAAAAGGATATTCGGCCTGATCAAACTGACGATCCAGGCCGACCACGTCAGCGCCAAGCTCATGCAATTGCTGCGCGATACGCAGGCCTATGCCCCGCCCTGCACCCGTTACCCACAAGCGTTTCCCCGAGAAATCCAGTGTCGTCATGATTTGTCTTTAATAATTGAATAGGTTCGGCTTCAAGCGATCTGGCTGATGAGACTCGCGGTATCGACAACTTTTCCACAACGGCCCGCCACATACTTCAGGGCCATGAGGTGTTCTTCCGCGGAGAAATCCGCAACGGCATCGCCCACCATAAAAGGTTGAATGTCGCACATAAAGGCATCCAGGGCGGTGGTCAGGCACCCAATATGCGCGTAGATGCCGCAAATCAGTAATTGATCGCGCCCCCAGCCAGCCATAAGTTCCTGCAGTTTTGAGCGGTAGAACGCGCTGTACCGCCACTTAGCCAACACCGTATCGTCCGGCCTGGGTTCCAGTGCCGGCACGACTTGTTGCTGGTCAGGATTGGCCACGGTCAGGCCTGGCCCCCACATATCATTCAACAGGGCCCGATCGCTGGGGCTTTGATCTGTTGGTTGTGCCGTATATACAACAGGGATACCTTGCGCGTCACACCAATCACGCAGAGCGGCGATGTTCGCCTGAACCTGCCCAATCAAGGAACTATTCCGACCATAGAAAGCGACAAAATATTCCTGCATGTCGTGTATCAACAATACGACGCGCTTACTGTCCACTGACCAATTCACTTTATTAACGGGAAAGCCCGCCGCCAGCGGCAAGGAATAAGAGGCAAGAGCGGGAATAGTCATGGTAACTGCCTTAAGCACGGGCCGCCTGCCAGCGGCTGTAAACCAATGGCATCGTCACCCAAAGCGGGTTCGGTGATCGTCTGGGAAAATACCGCGAACCGACTGGGGCAAAACATGACGAACTGTCGTGTTATTGCCCGCCAGGCGGACCGTAACGAGAATCAATCCCATTCTAGATTTAACGCCACAGAAATGCAAACGGATGGGTGATACACTCGGGCGGTCCTGTATGGACGACGACGCGGGCCGCGCTTGTACTCCCCGCGACTTCAAACAAAAAATGGAGCATCCATGCACTACGTCATTCAAGTTCTCGCCGCCATTCTGGTTGGCGTTTCCATCGGCGCCATACTCGGCCAACGCAACAACCTTCTGCTCATCGGTTCCCTTATCGCGGCTGCACTGGGCGTATACGCCATTTTCACCGCGTCCTGGATCCCCCTGGCTGTCGGCACCGTCGTGTGTTTGGCAACACAAGCCGTACAGCGCGACACCCCATCTGTTCAAGCCTGATTGAACGCTGGCGGCGATGCTACAGCATCATGCCGCCAGACACTTCGATACGCTGCCCGGTAATCCAGTTATTGCCATCAGAAAGCAGCGCTGCAACGGCACCCCCTACGTCATCAGGTAGTCCCACGCGGCCAAATGCAGTAAGGCTGGCGATATGCGCATTAACCTGCGGGTTATCACGCGCCGCGCCACCGCCAAAATCGGTCTCGATCGCGCCGGGTGCAATGGTGTTGACTGCAATCCCCCTGGGGCCCAGTTCTTTGGCCATGTAGCGAGTCAGCACTTCTATACCCCCCTTCATCGCCGCATATGCAGCATAGCCAGGCAGCGTAAAGCGTGCCAAGCCTGAAGAGGTGTTGACGATACGTCCGCCATCCTTGATCAACGGCAACAGTTTCTGCGTCAGAAAAAACGTGCCCTTGAGATGAATATTGACGAGCTGATCAAACTGATCTTCAGTCGTGTCGGCAAACGAAGCCTGATTGCCACTACCCGCATTGTTCACAAGATAATCAAACTGCGTTTGCTGCCATGTGTCCGCCAGCACGTTTTTTACGCTTTCTGCGAACGCACCGAAACTCTTGCTGTTGGCGATATCGAGTTGAAGCGCCACGGCACGACGGCCAAGCGCTTCAATCTGGCGTACAACGTCACGCGCGCTGCTTTCGCCGCTTTTGTAGGTAAGGATGACGTCAACGCCCTTTTCTGCAAGCTTCAGCGCCGTATTGCGCCCCAACCCCCGGCTTGCTCCGGTGATAAGCGCGACTTTAGTGCTTGATTCGATCATATTGCTCTCCTTGGTCATGACATGAACTATGTTTAAAAGACTTTAGTAGTTCTCATAAAAAGAATAAATTAGCTAAAACCGACCAAACTGTTCTGCAGAAAAGGACAATCTGCCAATGGATCTGAATACACTCCGCATTTTTGTTCGAGTCGCTGAACTGGAAAGTTTCACGCAAGCAGCCGATCAGCTGGGGCTTGCGAAGGGCCGCGTCTCTGCGGCAGTACAACGGCTAGAAATACAAGTTGGCACGCGGCTGCTGCATCGCACCACTCGTCACGTTCGGCTTACTGCCGACGGAGAACAGTTTCTTGCGCGATGCAAGGATTTGATCGCTGATGCAGAGCAGCTACAAGGGATGTTTCAGTCATCGCCAAGCGGTTTGCGCGGCCGCTTGCGTATTGACCTGCCGAACAGCATGGCTCGGAACCTGATTATTCCAAGGCTGCCAGAGTTTCTATCGGCGCATCCCCTGCTCGAAATGGGAATCAGCACCAGCGATCGCCACGTGGATGTGATCCAGGAGGGATTCGACTGCGTGTTGCGAGTTGGCTCACTCGCCAATACCGATTTAGTTGCCCGCCCCCTGGGCGCTATGAAAATGTGCAACGTGGCGAGTCCCGCATACTTAAGCAAGTATGGCACCCCGAAGACTTTGGCCGACTTGTCACAGCATCGTCTCATTCATTATGCCGCTACGCTTGGAACACAGGGAGCCGGCTGGGAGTGGCAAGACGGCGCGGCGGTGCGTAGCCACCCCATGCACAGCGCAATCGTGGTCAATGGCACAGATGCTTATCAAGCCGCCTGCCTGGCCGGGCTGGGGCTGATTCAGGTGCCAGTCCAGGGCGGAATGCCTTTGGTTAATGAAGGCCTGCTGGTCGAGGTTATGCCCGCGTTCACTGCCGCACCGATGCCAGTATCGCTTCTGTATCCCCATCGACGCCAGATAGCGCCTCGTGTACACGCTATTCTGGACTGGCTGACGAAAGTAGTTACGCCTTATCTGATGGAGTGATCGCCGCGGTAATGGCTTTCACTTCATCACTATAAGTTTCACCAGTGAATTCAATAAGGCAAAATCCATGGCCGAATGGGTCAGAAAAGCTTAGGCATTTTGATCCCTTCCAGTGGACGCATTCGCTTTCCTGCAAGGCCCCGGCGTTTATAGCGCGTTTCGCAGCTTCCTCTATATCGTCCACGACGAAATCAACATGAACCGGCGTCCAGTGCCTCGTGTATTGACGCACAGCACTGTAACTTTTCACCGGGTGTGAGCCGACAGCGTTACGTAAAAGATAAAGCGTAGACGACGCACCGGTCAATTCTGCAACATCTTCGTCGATGATGCGACTGAGACTCAGAGATAAGGCGGCGCTGTAGAAATCAATGGCGGGACCAAGCTCTGGAACGTCAATATTTATAAGCATCTTCATAGGGGGATATGAAGCTAATTTATCAGTATTGAAGAATTATTGATCAATCCAGCGTTGATGTCGAATGTTCTATTGCAGCTGGATCTTAGGCACCGGTGCTCGGTTGCTCAACGGTCGCTGCAGCGGATGCGGCGTGGTCTAACGCAAGAAACTGCGTGGACGGCCGTCCATCGGCGTTGTGCTGCACGATACGGGCGGGCCGGCCCTGTGCGTCAAGCCACACTTGACCGATGCCCGCCCCGTTCCACAATCGTTCGCCACGGCGGCGCTGATCAGGCAGGCGCGGACTGATCGCGAGGTCTCGACGCTGGGTGAACCAGTTCAATGGTGAGCGCGGAGCGTAAAGCCAGCGGTTAAGGCGATCCAGCCAGTCGAGCAACCGTCGCGGAAATTCGTTTTTGATGCCGCTGCTTGTAATCTGCCAGATGTGTGGCGTACGATCGCGGTCCCGGACTTGCACATCGTAGGCGAAGGAATAGTGCACGTCGCCCGACAAGATAACGTAATTGCCCGGCGTGCGGGAATGGCGGAATATATTTAGCATGACGCTGGCCGCACCGCGATGCGCCATCCAGTTTTCGGCGTCGACGGTTAAGGCCGCACCCGCAAAAGTGCATAGCCGTTGTACTACCTCGATCAGCTTGACGCCAAACATGGGCGTTGGCGAAACGATCACGGCTGCCGTTTCATCAAGCAATTCATGCTGCAGTTCGGTCAACGACTCCCAATCCATCAACCCCGACGGATAGCTGGGTAATCGCCGGCTGCGCCAGCGACGCGTGCGTGTATCAAGCACAATCACTGTAGGTTTCGTGCGCAACACATAATCCCACTTGCCAAACGATAGCAGCCGACCGATCAGCGCGTCCTGCGCAGCGGCGTCGAGCCGGTCTTTGGTGTCGGGCGCGGCCGTCAGTGCGTCCATGTCGTCGAGCAGCGCGCCGAAGACATCGGGACGATTTCCCCAACCCTGGCACAGCATATAGGCCAACAAGGCATTGCCCACGATGCGCCGCGAGAATGGATGCTCATAGGCGGTGGTTTCCCACTTGGCTGAAAGATTCCAGTCGTCGGTGATGTCGTGGTCGTCAAAAATCATCAGCGTCTGAACGTGGGCGAGCAGACGCGCAGCGTGGGGCAGATCGCTACAAAAGCCCTGCAGGGCTTTGGCCTCGCGTCGCCAGCGGTGGGCATGCTCGGCATCCAGTACGGGTACCGCCGGCTTGGGCACTAGCTGCCATGGCACAGGCGACCAGGCTAGCAAATACATAGCCATCACCTCGGCCAGCGTCACCAGGTGATTATGCGCATTGGCCGTGGTGAAGATCGGCTTTTCCACGCCGCCGAAGAATCGCTCCCGCAGCGCCTCGTTGGACTTGAATGCGGGCAACAGATCTTCGCGTCGGTAATAGCTGGCGGGATGGACATAAAGCTCATCACTGTCTGAGACGACGGCGCCTTCCAGACACTCGCCATATAGACCAAGACGACGGATCAGCGCGTGGATTACGGCGAGCATGGGACCAGCCACGTCATCGGCATAGACCTGGTCGCCGCACAGCATGAGCATGGCAGGCCGCGCGTCGGCCCGCCCGATGTCGTCGGCCAACAGGCCGTCGGCGCGTGCGAGCCCGTCGCGCGAGGGATGATGCGGCTTGCGGCATGAGCCGAAGAGAATGTCGTCAGCGCGGCTACGCAGCACCAGGCTGGGCCGCGTCGCGCCCTCATGCAGCAAGTGCGGCGCCCATTGCGCGATATTGGCTTCGACGCCGCCGTCCGGCGCGGCGATCAAGTCGTAATGAATCACCGTGTCCTGCGG
>NZ_JBEBUX010000147.1:0-9779 GCF_040393045.1 Pollutimonas bauzanensis
TTAGCTCAGTTGGTTAGAGCGCTACGTTGACATCGTAGAGGTCGCTGGTTCGAACCCAGTACTGCCTACCAGATACTTGCTGTGATGATAAGTAAACAAATCATCATTAGCCACGAAAACCCGCACAGCTTCGCGCTTTGCGGGTTTTTTGCATTTGCATCATATAACGCCTGGTTTTGGCGAGTAGATTTACTCTAGTTGCCTATGCAGCTCGGTAAGACGCAACAATGCAAAGTCGGCGCTCGCCTGGCGGATTTCGTTGCGCATCCCGACAAATATCTTGGTTTCGGCAAACACCCATGGCTCTGTGCCTGGTCGCTTAAACGCCCAAGCAAAACATTGTGTACCTGCGGGAGGGCCGTCCGGCATGTCGTCGGTAACGCCGGTATTGGCAATGGCAACATTCGCCCGACCTCGAACAAGCGCGCCCAATGCCATCTCGCGTGAAACCGCTACGCTGGTCAAGCCATAGGCATCGATAGTTTGCTTACGCACATCCAGGCATTTCATCTTTGCCGACGGTGAGTAAACGACAAAAGCACAATCCAATAAGGCTCCAGCGCCTGGAATATCCGCCAAAGTAGCCGCGATTAGCCCCGCAGTGCATGATTCCCCGGTAGCAAGCACCAGTCCCTGCTCTTGCATATATTGCGCTACCTTCTCGATATCACCCATTTCTGTCTCCGCGTGCCCGACACGATGCGCAACCTTCCCCTAGAATAGCTGCACTCGTCCAGCAAGCGCTGTACCACGCGCCCTGGCGCACTCCCCCATCGACCACCAAGGAGCCCCCATGACCGCCGTTATTTTTGACACCGAAACAACGGGCACTCAGGATGCGCAAATCATTGAAGCAGCCTGGCTGCGCCTGGACTCGCCCACTGCGTTAAATATCACCGAACAGTTCGAGCAGCGCTACCGGCCCACTCAGCGCATCAGCCTGGGCGCACTGGCCACCCATCATATTTATGACGAAGACCTAGCCGATTGCCCGCCACACACCCAGTTCAAGCTTCCCGCCGACGTGCAATACATCATCGGCCATAATATTGATTATGACTGGAAGGTAGCTGGCCAACCCGATGTAAAGCGTATCTGCACGCTGGCGTTAAGCCGCAGCCTTTATCCTGAAGCAGACAGCCACAGTCAGTCGGCCATGATCTATCTGATTGACCGGTCAAACGCCAGGAACCTGTTGAAATCGGCACACTCGGCGCTGGCTGATGTACAAAACTGCCGGTCGCTTTTGGCGCATCTGATCAGTCGCGCAGGCCACGCAGCAGACTGGGAAACGCTATGGCAGCTGTCAGAGCAAGCGCGCGTTCCCAAGGTCATGACTTTCGGCAAGCACAAAGGAAGCCTTATCGCAGACATCCCTGCGGACTATAAAGCCTGGCTATTGCGACAGCCTGACGTCGATCCCTATTTACAGGCGGCCCTTCGCGGCTAGCGCTATTCCGCCGGTTTCGGGACCGTCTGTATCAGTCGCAGTACAGCTTCATTTTTTTCCCGGGCCACCCGTTGGTGGACCAACCAGCTTTCCATCAGTTTCACTGATCCGGTCTGGCCAACGCCTTTTTCGTTGTGAAAGGCGGAAAGCGCTTCGTTCTCTTTGGCTTTTGCTTCGCTGAATTCATCGATCGCTTCCGCCACTTTACGCTTCCAAGTCTCCATTGCTCCATCCATTTTATTATTGGTACCTTTAAAATTTGGATGAAATAATAAACCCACGTTGGCTGCCCGGCAAGCTGCGGCCCGTCAATCCTTTATAACGCGGCTAATCGATCTGGATTCCCAGGTCTTTTACCAGCTTACCCAAGCGTTGCGCCTCTGAATTGACCAGCGAGGTAAATTGCTCTGGCGTGCCTCCGACCACTTCGCTGCCAATGCCCTCCCATCGTTTGGCGAACTCGGGGTCCTGGAATATTTCATTAAGAGCAGTGTTGTACTTGGCGATGATATCTGCCGGCGTACCCGCGGCGGCCACGATACCGTGCCAAGCATAATAATCAAAATCCTTGATCCCTGATTCTTGCATCGTGGGCACATCGGGCAACTGCTGCGACCGCTTCGCTGTGGTCACGGCTATCGGGTAGAAATCCTTATTCTTGATGAATTGCATAGAACTACCCAGGATGTCGAACATGCTAAAGATATGCCCGCCCATCATGTCGTTGATCGCCGGCCCCGCCCCTTTGTAGGGAATATGTTGAATAGGCGCCTGGGTCACGGTCTTGAAAAGCTCGCCGCCCAGATGTTGCGGCGAACCATTACCAGCGGATCCAAAAGTGGCTTTGCCTACATTCGCTTTGGCGTACGCAATATATTCTTGAACTGTCTTCACCGGGGTTGTTGATTTCACCTCCAGCACCAAGGGAAACTTGGAGATTTGAATAATGGATGAAAAATCCTTGATCGGGTCATATGCCAGATTCTTGAACAAGGTCTGGTTCACAGCCATATTGCCACTAGCAGCCAATAATATGGTGTAGCCATTGGGCTTCGATTTAGCCACATCCAAAGAACCGATGTTTCCGCTGGCGCCGGCTTTATTTTCAACAACAACAGATGTGCCCAGTTTCTTTGACAGGGGTTCAGCAATCAGGCGCGCCATAAGGTCGGTGGGCCCACCAGGAGGGAATGGCACCACAAAACGTATTGGTTCGGTAGGCCATGCTTGGGCGGCCACTGATAAAGCGGGGGCAATTAACAAGACTGTTGTGAAGGCGACAGAAATACGGCGTTTGAACATGCGTAAGCGACCTTTGGAAAAGTGAGCCAAATGAAAGGCGCCATAGCACCGCTGGCGACAAGCTTTTCAGCGTAAACCACTTTGATCTGACGAGTCTATAGCGGTTGTGCCTAGGTGATACTTCCTAGCGCGCTGCACGCCGGGGCATACGCCACACCGCCACACCAAAAATAGCCAGGCCGCCCAACGCCAAACCGGCGCCTACCCAACCTGTGGAAGTCCAGCCATAGCCGCCGGCAATCGCCACGCCGCCTAGCCACGCGCCCAATGCATTGGCCATATTGAATGCAGAATGGTTAAGCGATGCCGCAAGGGTTTGCGCATGGGGCGCGGCATCCATCAAACGGATCTGCAATGGCGGGCCAATAGCTACACCGCTGCCTATTAACATGACGCCAAGCATCGCCGTCCATGGATTGCCCGCCATAAATGGAAATAACAGCAACACCAGCACGTTCCACACCAGCAAAATGCCGATGGACGGCATCAACGCCTGGTCTGCCAGCCATCCGCCTATGACATTACCGATGATCATGCCTACGCCGACAAACGATAGCGCAAAGGGCACCATGCCTGGCGCCACACCCGACACTTCCGTCAGGGTCGGTGCGATATAGCTGACCACACTGAACAACCCCCCGAAACCTATCGCACCTATGCCCAGGGTTAGCCACACCTGCTCCAACCGCAACGCGCTCAGTTCGCGCATCGGACTGTTCAGGCGGGAGGCAGGCGCATCCGGCAAAATGACTCGTACGAGCAGCATGGTAATCAGCCCGATCACACTCACCGCGACGAAAGCGGCGCGCCAGCTCCATGCCTGCCCCAGCCACACCGCCAACGGATTGCCGATCAGGACAGCCACTGTCAAGCCCAGCATGACCCGGCCCACCGCTTGCCCGCGGCGGGCGGGCTCCGCCATCGATGCCGCCACCAGGGCAGCTACGCCAAAATAGGCCCCGTGCGGCATGCCGCTCAAGAAACGAAACAGCATGACGGAACCATACGACGGGGCCAATGCGCTGGCCAGATTGCCCGCTGCGAAGATGCCCATCAATACAATCAACAGCATGCGCCGCGATATCCTCGCGGCAAGCACCGCGATCAGCGGCGCACCAATGACCACACCCAAGGCGTAGGCGCTAATGAGATGACCGACTTCAGGCGCTGTCAGCCCAAGATCGTCGGCAATATTGGGCAGCAGACCCATGATGGAGAATTCGCCTGTGCCGATGGCGAAGCCGCCTACGGCAAGGGATAACTCGGCGGCGATACGGCGGCCTGTAGTAACAGCACGACCGTGAAGCAAAACAGGCGCAGACATGAGTATTAGGGAAAACGTTAACAAGGGCGAGAGTATACGCCCTTGACTATGACGCCCTTATGTAACAGTGTCTCGCTGCTGATTCTGGTCGTAAGCCCTATCGTCCAGAATATTCGTTAACGTTTCTACAGCATCCCAGACATCGGCATAATTCAGGTATAGCGGCGTAAAACCGAAGCGCATGATGTGCGGTTCGCGGTAGTCCCCTATTACACCGCGCGCAATCAAGGCCCGCATAACGGCATAACCATGGGGATGAGCAAAACTGATATGGCTGCCACGCAATGCATGGTCGCGCGGCGTGACGAGTTCCAGAGGATGCCCGGCGCAACGCGTTTCGACCAAGTCGATGAATAAGTCGGTAAGCGCCAAGGACTTTTCACGTATCGCCGCCATGCTGGTTTGCGTGAATATATCCAGCCCGCACTCCACTAAAGCCAAGGAAACGATGGGCTGAGTGCCGCACAACGCGCGCCGAATGTCGGGGCTGGGTTCGAACTCAGGCTGCATGGAAAATGGCGCGGCATGCCCCCACCAACCCGACAAAGGATGGGTGAATTTCGTTTGGTGCCTATGCGGCACCCAAATAAAAGCTGGCGAGCCCGGGCCGCCGTTCAAATACTTATACGTGCATCCCACAGCAAAATCAGCCCCGCAATCATTCAGCGCAACGGGCAACGCGCCTGCAGAGTGTGCAAGATCCCAAATCACCAGGGCTCCGTGCTTGTGGGCATGCGCTGTCGTGCCTGCCATATCATGCAGATAGCCGCTACGATAATTCACGTGTGTGAGCATGACGACAGCCGTATCATGATCGATGGCCGCCTCAAGTTCTTGCGCACTATCGACGAGACGGACTTGATAACCTCGCTCCAGCCATTGCGCCAGACCTTGGGCAATATAGATGTCGGTTGGAAAATTGCTGCGCTCTGTGACGATGTTTTTGCGCCGGGCCGTTTCAGGATGACTGGACTGAATCTGCAATGCAGCGGCAAGCGCTTTGAACAAGTTGATCGACGTGCTGTCGGTAACAACCACTTCGCCAGGTGCCGCACCTATCAAGGAAGCCAGCTTGTCGCCGAGCTTTGTTGACAGTTCGAACCAAGCTGCCGAATTCCAACTGCGTATCAGGCCGACGCCCCACTCTTGCGCAATCACCTGATGCGCACGCGCCAGCGACGCTTTGGGGCGAGCTCCAAGGGAATTGCCGTCCAGATAGATCACACCATCGGGCAGCGAAAATTCATTTTTAAGGAAAGCCAGCCCATCGTTCTGATCGAGCTGAACGCAATCGTCACGACTTATCATCTGGGGCTCTCCGACTGAGTTGCGCGAGGAGCTATGCGCTCTGGACAGCCGCCATGAACCGCTGAATTTTCAGGCTGGACTTGATGCCAGGCGCGTCTTCCACGCCACTGCTGACGTCTACAGCATAAGGCTGCATTGTCTTGATGGATGTTGCTACGGTATCGGGTGTAAGACCACCCGCCAAAATGGCAACACGGGTGTCTTCAGCTTGCTGAACTAAATCGAGCAGCGACGCGTCCAGCGCCAGACCGCTGCCTCCGTATGCATCGCTGTAGCTGTCGAATAACCATGCACTGGCTGACTGATAACGCAGGCATGTCTGCAATACGCCTTCGGGAGTATCGAGCCCGGGCGCGCCGACGCGGATCGCCCGAAAGTATCGATGATTGAAGCTTTCACAAAATTGCGGCGATTCATCGCCGTGAAACTGCAACAAATCAGGTTGTACGAGCTTGATGACGTCCTGGACTTCTTGCGCTGTGGCATTCACGAACAAGGTCACCACGTTGACGAACGCGGGAACCGCCGCCCGCAGCTCGCGAGCCTGCTCGAGGCTGACTGCCCGCTGGCTTTTGGGATACATGACGAACCCAATGGCATCAGCTCCTGCCTGCACAGCCGCATGGACATCCTCGAGGCGGGTCAACCCGCAAATCTTGACGCGGGTACGAAGCTGGCTATTCATTGTCGATGACCTGCCTGTTACCTGAATGCCGCACCAGGATCATCGGATTCGCTACTAGCGTCGTCTTCGCCATAAGAGCCCGAACCATAAATTTCCTCAACGCCAAACTTGATAGTGGATGGATCTACCTGGACCACGTCGTCCTTGTAGTGGGTGACTATGCCCGGGAACAACATGACTGCGGCCACCATCAGCACCTGTATGCCTATGAACGGAACCGATCCCCAATAGATTTGCCCGGTAGTCACTTTAGGAATCAGCTTGCCGGTAACACGATCATGATAGTCCTCTTTGGGCGCCACCGACCGCAAGTAAAACAAGGCAAACCCGAACGGCGGATGCATAAACGAGGTTTGCATATTGACAGCCAGCAATACGCCGAACCAGATCAGATCGATGCCCATCTTGTCTGCCACCGGACCCAGTAACGGCACAATAATGAAAGCCAGCTCGAAAAAATCCAGGAAAAAAGCCAGGAAGAAGGTCAGCAGGCTGACAACGATGAGAAAACCCCATTCGCCGCCTGGCAAGCCGATAAGCAAATGCTCGACCCAAAGATCGCCGTTGATGCCACGAAAGCTGAGACTGAATACGGTAGAACCAACCAGGATGAAAACCACGAAACACGACAACTTGGTCGTGGTGTCCATCGCCTGCTTGAGCAGGGAAAACGAGAAACGCCCACGCAACACTGCCATGGCCAGCGCACCCACCGCACCCATTGCGCCGCCTTCAGTAGGCGTGGCGACTCCGATAAAAATTGTGCCCAGCACAAGAAAAATCAGGAACAACGGCGGGATCATCACAAAAGTGACTCGTTCGGCGATCTCGGACAACAAGCCCAGACGCAGCACCTTGTTCACCAGCGCAATGATCAGCGCCGTGACGCCCCAACCCACCATAATGATGACGATACGCTCATCAATGGGAATCTGGGTGTGCTCGCTAAAGTAATATTCGGCGCCGAAATAGGCGACAACCGAAGCAATGATGGTGAGAACACCCAGCGAACGCAACCCGCGACTGCCATCGGGCTTAACGTAAATACGGGCTTCGTCGGGCAAAGCAGGAGCACTGTCCGGTTTAACTAGCGAAACCACTACGACATACACAATATAGGCAAGCGCCAGCAACAGACCCGGAATCATGGCCCCGCGGTACATATCACCGATGGACCGGCCCAATTGATCGGCCAGGATAATCAGCACAAGCGATGGCGGAATAATTTGGGACAAGGTGCCCGAAGCGGCAATCACCCCTGTCGCAAGCCGCCGATCATAGCCATAGCGCAGCATGATGGGCAGCGAAATCAGGCCCATTGAGATAACCGATGCGGAAACCACCCCTGTGGTGGCCGCCAGCATGGCGCCTACCAGTACGACGGCAATGGCCAGCCCGCCACGTATCGGACCAAACAACTGGCCCACGGTTTCCAGCAAGTCTTCAGCCATGCCCGAACGTTCGAGTATGAGCCCCATCAGAGTAAAAAACGGCACAGCAAGCAGCGTATCGTTGGCGACGATGCCGAAAACACGTTGCGGTAAGGCCTGGAACAACGCGGGTTGCATCAGCCCAAGATCGATCGCGACCAAACCATACAAAATGCCGTTGGCAGCCAGTGAAAAGGCAACAGGAAACCCCAATAGCAAAAACACGATCAAGTTGATGAACATGATCGGAGCCAGGTTTGCAATAAAGAACTCCATGATCAACGGCCCTTGCTTGTTATGTTTTGAGCAGCATCGCGAGCATCCTGTTCGGCGATCCTGCGAATTTCGTCAGCCAGTTCTTCTTCAGCACTTTTCCCATGGCTACGGGCTGTGGGATCGGGACAAATCCCCATTAGGAAGCCTACGCACTTGATCAGATGGGAAACCCCTGCCAGAATAAGCAAGCCGAACCCAATGGGTATAAGCAACTTCGCGGGCCAGCGGATCAAGCCCCCAGTGTTGGACGACAGTTCGTGCAGCACCAGCGACTCGTAGAAAAATGGCAAAGACAGCCAGAAAATCAATCCGCACGCGGGAAACAGAAAAAACAACACGCCGAATATTTCTATTTTTATTTGCGTGCGTTTGGAAAACTTTTGAGAAAGCACATCGACCCGCACATGCTCGTTGCGCAAGAAGGTATAGCCCGCCGCCAGAAGAAAAATCGCACCAAACAGATACCACTGCAATTCAAGCCAGGCGTTGGAGCTGACGTTGAACACCTTGCGTATGACAGCATTGGTGGCACTGACCAATACCACGACCAAAGTTAGCCAAATAACCGCGCGGCCCACCTTGGTATTTATATTGTCAATGATTCTGGATAAAGTCAGGAAAAATTTCATGAGTCCCACTCAGGAGGGTGACAGCGACTTCAAATTTACTGCAGCAATGCGCCAGCCATCCATTCGGCGCGCAAAAGCTGACAAGTATAAACGATGTATGTCAGACGGAAACGGCCTGAATTCTATACCAAAGCCCTGGGTTTGGCCCTTGGTATAAGCCCAGGGTTAGTACCGGGGAGGGCTAAAACCCAAATGCGAAAAAAGCGCCGTTTCGGCTGACGCGGCGGGCAGGTCGAATTCGAGCGGGTAATCCACTTTGCCAAAATATAAGCCATCGGGCGCAAAGGTAGGCGCGGCCAAGCGACGATCGCGCTGCGCGAGCAGGTCGGTCATCCAGGATGGGGAATGCTTGCCCTGCCCTACATACAATAGCGCGCCCATCAGATTGCGAACCATATGATGCAGGAAAGCATTGGCCTTGAAGGTAAACAAGAAAAAATCGCCGTATTGATCCACTTGCAAAGATTGCAAGGTGCGAATCGGGCTGGCGGCCTGGCACTGGGATGAGCGAAAGCAACTGAAATCGTGCTCGCCAAGCAAACGCTGCGCAGCCTCACGCATGCTGTTCAAGTCAAGTGCGTGATAGACCCAACCAGCACGGCCATGCAGTAGAGGCGAACGCACCCTGGAGTTGCGAACCAGATACAAATAGGTGCGCGACATGGCAGAGAACCGGGCATGGAAGGTATCAGGCACAGCTTGCGCCCATTGCACCGCAATGCTGTCAGGTAGCAACGCATTAAGCCCGCGCACCCAGGACTCGCCCCGGCGCTGCACGTCCGTATCGATATGCACCACCTGACACAAACCGTGCACACCCGTATCGGTACGGCCTGCGCAAATTGTGCCAACAGATTGGGCCAGAAACCGACTGAGTGCGGATTCCAGCTGGTCTTGTACCGTATGCCCGCTGGGCTGTGTTTGCCACCCCTGCCAGAAGGAGCCATCGTAGGCCACCCCTAGCGCGATGCGCGGCATGACGCCCTAGCCTTTTCTAGTCGGTTCGTCGGATGGCGCTTGCTCAAAATCCAGATTGATCTTGTCGAGCTTTTCCTTGACCATCGCTTCAGTGACAGGACCGGGGCGATCATCGTCATCGTGAGCCGCATTGGCTCGGCGCAGTATCCACGCGATGATAAGTACGATCAATGCCAGCAAGCCGGTAATCACACCCAGCATATGCTCTTGTATCCACGACACGGTTTGTCCTGCCTTATTTGAAATAGATTGTTCCAAGCCGCCAGCACTATTGGTGCTATTTGACGCGGCATTGTTTGCGTTGTTGTTTGCCGCTGCAGAATCGGGTGCTGCAGGATCTTTTGCTGCATTCCCATTGCCGGCGGCAGCACCGGAGGACGACCCGGCGGTGCTTTCC
>NZ_JBEBUX010000148.1:0-9765 GCF_040393045.1 Pollutimonas bauzanensis
GCAAACAGAATATTCGCAATGGGAATACCGCTGCTCAGGCTCTTCTTCGAACCGCAGAACAACAACGTGATCCGGTCCTCGATCTTGAACTTCAGCAAGCGACCCAGCAGCAGCGCGATGCCGAGCACCATGGCCAATAGCAACAACGAAATAACCACCAGCGCTACCAGCGCGGATAGCGGGGTGTTGGCCCATAGACCGCCGACGACCGCCTCGGAAAACGCCGTGTAGACCACCAGTAATATCGAACCTTGATCCACCACCTTCAGCATGCGGTTGCGCTTGATGACCCATGCCCCTATCCAGGGGCGGGCAAGCTGTCCCAGTACAAAAGGCAGCAGCAATTGCAGCATGATTTTGCCTATGGCGTCGAACGAGAAAGGGATGCCGTTTGCGCTGCTTCCGGCCAGCACTACGCCTACCAGCACAGGTGTCAAAAAGACGCCAAGCAGGCTGGATGCGGATGCGCTGCAGACCGCTGCCGGTACATTACCGCGGGCTATCGATGTAAAGGCAATCGCGGATTGCACTGTCGCAGGCAGGCAGCACAGAAACAGAATGCCGGTATAAAGATCAGGCGTGACGTAAAGCTTGAGCACGGGGCCGAACAACAAGCCCAGTATTGGAAAAATAGCGAAGGTCACTGCGAAAATAGTGCCGTGCAATCGCCAGTGCGAGGCGCCGGCAACAATTGCTTCGCGTGATAGGCGGGCGCCGTGCAGGAAAAACAAGAGCGCAATGGCCAGGTTGGTAGCCCAGCCAAAGACCGGGACGCCGACCCCATGGACAGGTATCAGGCTGGCCAGCACAATTGCCAAAAACAGCTTGATCAGGAACGGGTCAATCGAAAAGGAAAAGCGAGGCTTCATCAGGAAACAGTAGAGGTTGCAGGAAAGGGTGCTTCGCGCGGGTATACGCAGTAGTTCCTGGCGGATGGTTCAGGCGCTATCGTCGTCGGGCGTCATGGCCAAAGCCAGGTCATAGGCGGCCCGCAGCGAGGCAGGGTCGGCAATCCCCCGGCCGGCGATGTCGAAGGCGGTGCCGTGGTCTACGCTCGTGCGTACGAAAGGCAGGCCGATAGTGACGTTAACCCCTTCATCCACCCCCAGGTATTTGACGGGTATCAGCCCTTGATCGTGATACTGAGCTACCACGATGTCAAACTCGCCTCGCTTGGCGCGCATGAAAACAGTGTCGCCGGGCCAAGGGCCGCTGGCGGCTATGCCTTCAGACTGTGCCTGTTTAATGGCGGGCGTTATGGTTTGGATTTCTTCTTGTCCGAAACGGCCGTCTTCGCCCGCGTGCGGGTTCAGGCCGGCCACAGCAATGCGTGGTTGCTTGACGCCAGCCTGTATACAAGCCCGGTGCGCCAAACGGATGGTGTCCAATTCGGCGTCATAGCTGATTTGCTGGCTGACTTGGCTCAACGGGATGTGAATGGTGACGAGGATGACGCGCAGATCTGGGTTGGCAAGCATCATCGCATAACGCGATGTACCGGTGCGTTCGGCCAGTATTTCGGTATGGCCTGGGTAGTCGATGCCGCCGGCCTGCATGGCTTTTTTATTCAGTGGCGCGGTGACGATGGCACGCAGGCGCTTTGCCTGCGCGTCGTCTATGGCATGGCAAAGGTATTCGTAGGCACCTCGGCCCGCTGCGGCGCTGAGCTGGCCGGAGGGCAGGTCGTCAGGCAGTGCCTGCCAGCGGTTCAGCACAGGAATGATGCCACTGGCATTGACCGCCAATTCTGGCTCACTGATCATTTCCACCCGAAGACTCTCTGATAGGCCCAATTGGCTTATCGCTGCGTCGAGAACCCCGGCATCGCCATATACCAGCGCGGCGTGCGGTAAGCCCGCCGCAAAAAGCTTGACGATGATTTCAGGCCCGATGCCTGCGGCATCGCCCATGGTGAATCCTATCGGTAGTGGCGTAGTGAGGCTCATTGCAGCAGTGTAAAGAAATCCCGGGCTTGATGCCCGGGATTAAAAAGTAACAGTGTTGGTCAGGGTTTTATAGCGCTTCGCTCGCGTAATCGGCCAGGCGTGAGCGTTCGCCGCGTTGCAGCGTAATGTGGCCGGCATGAGGCCAGCCCTTGAAACGGTCGACCACGTAGGTCAGGCCGGAACTGCCTTCGGTCAGATAGGGCGTATCGATCTGGGCGATGTTGCCCAGACAGATGATTTTCGTTCCCGGGCCGGCTCGTGTAACCAGCGTTTTCATTTGCTTCGGAGTCAGGTTCTGGGCCTCGTCGATAATCACGATTTTGTTCAAGAAAGTCCGGCCGCGCATGAAATTCAGCGACTTGACCTTGATGCGCGAGCGTATCAGTTCCATGGTGGAGTTCTTGCTCCAGTCCTGGCCTCCTGTATTGGGTGCGATTTCATTGTTGCCCGCGCCAAGATGGAGTACTTCCAGGTTATCTTCCAGGGCGCCCATCCATGGCAACATTTTTTCTTCTTCCGTGCCGGGCAGGAAACCAATGTCGTCACCCAGGGGAACCGTGGCCCGGGTAATGATGATCTCGTTGTAGCGCTTGGTTTCCAGAGTTTGCGTCAATGCGGCAGCCAGGGCCAGCAAGGTTTTTCCGGTACCGGCCTGGCCCAGCAATGATACAAAGTCGCAATCGGGGTTCATGAGCAGGTTCAGTGCGAAATTCTGCTCGCGGTTTCTAGCAGTAATTCCCCATATATTGTTCTTGCCATGCGAGTAATCGCGCAGCGTCGCCAGCACGGCGCTTTTGCCGCTGACTTCCTTGACCTGCGCCTGCAGGGGAAGCTCGCCGTCGAAATACACGAATTCGTTGACCATGAATTCGGAGCACAATGGGCCTTTGATGCGGTAGTAGGTCGTACCGCCTTGCTGCCACGACTCGACGTCTTTGCCGTGCTTGGCCCAGAAATTCTCGGGCAAGGGCATGACGCCGTCATAGAGCAGGTCCGAGTCGTCGAGGACGTGGTCATTCATGTAGTCTTCGGCGGGCAGGCCAAGCGCGCGCGACTTCAGGCGCATGTTGATGTCTTTGGACACCAGCACCACCGCGCGTTTGGGGTACAAGGCCTGCAAGGCGTGGACCACGTTCAGGATGACATTGTCAGCCTTGCCCGCGGGTAGCTCGATGGGTAGTTCCGAGTGCAGTGCTTCAGTCTGAAAGAGCAGACTGCCCAGCGCTTCCTGGTTACCCAGCGCGTCCAGTTCTATGCCTTTTTCAAGACTGTTCGCACTGCCTACCAGGCCGTCAAGAAAACGGCTGACCTGACGTGCGTTACGCGCAACTTCCGACATGCCCTTTTTTTGGTGATCGAGCTCTTCAAGCACGATCATGGGCAGGAAGATATCGTGTTGCTCAAACTTGAACAGGGAGTTCGAGTCGTGCAGCAGCACGTTGGTATCCAGCACGAATAGCTTGCGCTTGGCAACAGGAAGGCGGATTTTCTTGATCGGACGCGAAGCCGGCACGGCAATAGCTGGCTGCAGTTTTTTGGCTGGCGCTTCAATATCAGGCACCACGATGTCAGGTACCGCGGCAACCAGTGAAACGGTTGCGTTGGTTGATGCTGGACGCTTAGCCCGCGGCTTGCGGTCGATAACAGGGGCCGCAGTCTTGGCGATCTCTGGCGTATCGGTAGCCTTTGAGTGAGCCATAGGGGTAATCATGGCTCCCATTCGGGTTGGCAACTTGGGTAGCGGCATAAAGCGTGTGCTCCTGATCGGGAATATAAACAGTAATAATCGACTTTACAGCTTAAGGGGACCTGAGGCTTTTTTTTCAGGCTCGATCTTTGACAGCTTGCAATACCTGGTCAACATGGCCGGGTACCCGTAGACCTCGCCATTCCTGAACCAACACGCCATCGCGGTCGATCAGGAATGTGCTGCGCTCTATCCCCCGTACCTGTTTACCGTACATGTTTTTCATTTTCATGACATTAAACAATTGGCACAAGGTTTCGTCGGGATCAGAGATCAAAGGGAAAGGCAGTGCCTGTTTTTCGGTGAAGTTGGTGTGCGATTTCAGCGAGTCGCGGGATATGCCGACGATCTGGCAGCCAGCATCCACAAAATCCTGATAGTGGTCACGAAAGCCTTGTGCCTGGGTTGTGCAGCCCGGTGTGCTGTCTTTGGGATAAAAATACAAGACGGCAAAATTGCCACGAAGTGTGTCCAGGCTGATTTCGCCCTGGGTGCTGGTAGCGGTGAAGGCGGGGGCCGGCAGGCCAACTACGATTTCGCTCATGCGGTTTCCTTGAGGGGTAATAGGGCGGCAATGACCCGGCGTCCTTCGGCCATCAGGATATTGTAGGTGCGGGCGGCCGCCTGGGTGCTCATGACTTCGACGCCTATGCCTATATCAAGCAAGGGCCGCGTAACATGGGCTGGCAGCAGATGTTGCTTGAGCCCGGTTCCCACTAACAGCACCTCAGGCGCGTCAATGGGTTTTTGTTGCACAGTATTGCCCTCGAGGAACGCCATAGGGTCGGCCTTCGTTTCGCCTAATCCGGCGACCGCGCGGAGCACGGCTGCCGTGATGTCGCTGACAAGCTCCACCGGCCAAGTGTGAATCTCGCCTTCGGGTCCAAAATAGACGGCGTGCCCGTACGAGACTTCATTGATTTCTATATAGTCATCCCCGTACGCTGTCACGGTATTGAGCGCCGGGTTAGATTCGCTTTGTAATTGCACAAAAAAACTCCCAAAGTCTTGAAGATCATAGCGCAAAGCTACCGTGATAATCATGAATCCGATTTTTTTTGAATCGATTAAACTGCCTAGTTGCCTGAAAAAAGCGAATTGCATTTGCCCGGAGCGCCGGCTTAGGCTAGATTATCGAAATTGTTGCGCTGCACCCATCGATACCTATTCCCCTTTTGTCACCCAAGGATCATCATGACGAGTTTTCCGCGTATAGAGCGTTTGCCGCCCTATGTTTTCAATATTACTGGCGAATTGAAAATGGCGGCGCGACGACGGGGCGAAGATATTATCGATATGTCCATGGGTAATCCCGATGGGCCAACACCCAAGCATATCGTCGACAAGCTGATCGAGGCTGCTTCGCGGCCCGATACCCACGGCTATTCGGTATCCAAGGGGATACCCCGCTTGCGCAAGGCGATTTCGGGCTGGTACGAGCGTCGTTACGGCGTACAGATCGATCCGGACTCCGAGGCGATCGTTACCATTGGCTCCAAAGAAGGCCTGGCCCACTTGATGCTGGCCACGCTGGATCGTGGCGATACGGTGCTGGTACCCAATCCCAGCTATCCCATACATATTTATGGGGCAGTCATTGCCGGAGCGAATATCCGTTCTGTGCCAATGACACCTGGGCTGGATTTCTTCGAGGAAATCGAACGGGCCGTGCGCGAAAGCATACCCAAGCCCAAGATGATGATATTGGGCTTCCCCAGCAATCCCACTGCCCAATGTGTCGACCTCTCGTTTTTCGAGCGCGTTATCGCCCTGGCCAAAGAACACAATATTCTGGTTGTCCACGACCTGGCCTATGCGGACATTACGTTCGACGGTTATGTGGCGCCGTCCATCATGCAGGTCGAGGGCGCTCGCGATGTGGCGGTCGAGTTCTTTACCATGAGCAAAAGCTACAACATGGCCGGCTGGCGCGTGGGTTTCATGGTGGGAAATCAAGAATTGGTCAATGCGTTGGCGCGCATTAAAAGCTATCACGACTATGGCACTTTCACGCCTATCCAGGTGGCTTCGATCGCAGCGCTCGAAGGTCCCCAAGATGGCGTATTGGAAGTGGTGGAGCAATATCGCAATCGCCGCGATGTGTTGGCCAAAGGCCTGCATGAGGCCGGCTGGATGGTCGATATTCCCAAGGCGTCCATGTACATCTGGGCCAAGATTCCTGAGTTCTATCAGAAACTCGGTTCGCTCGAATTTTCCAAGCGCTTGTTGGCGGATGCCAAGGTGGCGGTGTCGCCAGGCGTGGGGTTCGGCGAGTACGGCGACGACTATGTGCGTTTCGCCCTGATTGAAAACGAGCAGCGCACCCGTCAAGCGGTGCGTGGCATTAAAGAAATGTTCCGCAAGGACGGATTGGGTAAGTAAATGAGTCCTATCAAAGTTGGTTTATTAGGTCTGGGCGTGGTTGGCGGTGGCACCTGGAAAGTATTGACGCGCAACGCCGAAGAAATCGCCCGCCGCGCGGGCCGGCGTATCGAAGTCGGGGCGGTGGCAGTACGCGATATAGAGAAAGCCAGGCGCTTGCTCGGCGACCAGGTGCCTATCACGCAAGACGGCATGGAAGTGGTGCGCAACCCCGATATCGACATTGTTGTCGAACTGATCGGCGGCGATACTTTGGCGCGCGACCTCATCATGGAAGCCATCAATCAGGGCAAACATGTGGTCACGGCCAACAAGGCCTTGCTGGCCAAGCATGGTAATGAAATTTTTGCTGCGGCTCATGCCAAGGGCGTAATGGTGGCCTTCGAGGCTGCTGTCGCCGGTGGCATACCTATTATCAAGGCAATACGCGAAGGCCTTACCGCCAACCGCATTCAGTGGGTGGCGGGCATCATCAACGGCACGACCAACTTCATTCTGTCGGAAATGCGCTCGCGCGGCTTGCCGTTTAGCGACGTGCTGGCCGAAGCGCAGCAACTGGGCTACGCCGAGGCAGATCCTACCTTCGATATCGAAGGCGTGGACGCCGCACATAAACTGACCTTGCTTGCATCACTGGCTTTCGGTATTCCTGTGCAATTCGACAAAGCCCATATCGAAGGGATTTCATCGTTGGCGCAAGAAGATATCGCCCATGCCGAGCGCTTGGGGTATCGCATTAAGCTGCTGGGCATTACCCGCCGGCGCGACGATGGCGTCGAGTTGCGCGTGCATCCCACGCTGGTGCCGATTGACTGCCTGCTGGCCAATGTCGAAGGTGCGATGAATGCCGTGCTGGTGCACGGCGATATGGTCGGCGCCACGCTGTACTACGGTCAGGGCGCCGGTGAGTTGCCTACGGCGTCGTCGGTGGTGGCGGATCTGGTCGACGTAACCCGGCTGCAGGCCGCCGACCCAGAGCATCGCGTGCCGCACCTGGCTTTCCAGCCAGATGCCATGGAAGATATTCGTATTTTGCCTGTTGCCGAGGTACAGTCTTCGTATTACCTGCGCCTGCGCGTAGAAGATCGTCCCGGTGTATTGGCCGACCTTGCCCGCATCCTTTCCGAGTCGGGTATTTCTATTGGTTCGATGTTCCAAGAACCGCATGGCGCCACCGAGGCGGATATTATCTTTCTGTCGCATATGGCGCGGGAAGGGGATGTCGACACGGCCCTGGCGCAGATTCAGGGCTTGTCGTTCGTGCGCTCTGACGTAACGCGCTTGCGCGTGGAGAGTCTGGTATGAAATATCGTTCGACTCGTGGTGCGATGGCGCCTTTGGCGTTTTCCGACATATTGCTTGAAGGCTTGGCGCCCGATGGCGGGCTGGCTTTACCAGAAAGCTTGCCGACCATTAGCGCCGCAACGCTGGAATCCTGGCGCGGCTTAAGTTATGCCGATTTGGCGTCGGAAATACTAAGCCTGTTTATTGATGATATTCCCAAGGCTGACTTGTCCAGGCTGACGCACGCGGCCTACAACGCCGATGTCTTTCCGGGCGAGCAGATGGTGCCGCTCAAGCCCCTGGGCAAAGGCATGAGCTTGCTGGGCCTGTCGGAAGGGCCAACCCTGGCATTCAAGGACATGGCCATGCAGTTCCTGGGCCAAGTCTTTGAATATGTCCTGGAAAAGCGTCAGGCCACGTTGAATATCCTTGGCGCGACATCGGGCGATACCGGGTCGGCGGCGGAATACGCATTGCGCGGCAAGCGCGGGGTATCCGTATTCATGCTGTCGCCTCATGGCCGCATGAGCGAGTTTCAGCGCGCGCAGATGTATTCTCTGCAGGATGCCAACATTCATAATATTGCCCTGAAGGGCGTATTCGACGAATGCCAGGATATCGTCAAGTCGCTGGCAGGCGACCTGGAATTCAAATCGGCCTATCATCTGGGCGCCGTCAATTCCATTAACTGGGCTCGAATCGCCGCCCAGGTCGTGTACTACTTCTGGGGCTGGTTGCGTGCCACGTCGGCGCCAGGGCAGCAGGTGTCGTTCACTGTCCCGTCGGGGAACTTCGGCAATATCCTGGCAGGTCATATTGCTCGCCAGATGGGGCTGCCGGTCCGCAGGCTGGTTCTGGCCACGAATGAAAACAATGTGCTTGAAGAGTTCTTCCGCACGGGTATTTATCGGCCTCGTTCTGCGGCACAGACCCACGCAACGTCCAGTCCGTCCATGGATATTTCGCGTGCATCCAACTTCGAGCGCTTTGTGTTCGACCTGCTCGACCAGGATCCGGCACGGGTACGCGAATGCTGGCAGCAATTAGCGCTGCAGGGCGAATTCGACTTGAGTCACCTTTTGCCGCTGTTCGAGTCACGCTACGGGTTCGTGGCAGGCGTTAGCAGCCATCAAGACCGTCTGGCCACCATCAAGTCGGTGTATGACAGCAGTGGTGTCCTGATTGATCCACATACTGCGGATGGCGTAAAGGTCGGAGCCGCCTTTGTTGAAGAAGGTATTCCCATGCTGGTGCTGGAAACCGCATTGCCAGCCAAGTTCGGCGAGACGATACTGGAAGCGATAGGCAAGCCAGCGCCAGTGCCCGAGCACTTGCAAGAATTGGCGAGTTTGCCGCAGCGTGTTCATGTCATGGATTGCAGCACCGAGCTGGTGCGTAATTACCTGATTGAGCACGCGCCCCGGTAGGGCAGCGTACTAGCTCGGCGTCGTTGAATTCAGGAGTTTTAAAGAAGGAAGGCCTCAATACACATGCTGACATTTAGCCATTTTCTTTCTATCGGAGTCGGTGCGGCGGCAGGCGCTATATGCCGCTGGCTCCTGGGATTATGGCTGAATCATCCGCATGTGCTTATGCCCTGGGGAACGCTGGCGGCCAATTTAAGCGGTGGTTACTTGATTGGTTTGCTTTTGGGTGGGCTGGCGTTGTATCCCGATGTGCCAAGTTGGCTTAGGCTGATGTTGATTACTGGGTTTCTGGGTGGCCTGACTACATTTTCGACGTTTTCTGGCGAGACGGTGGGTTTGCTGGAGCGGGGGGCTTATCTACAGGCCCTGGCTTATGCGGGGGTCAGTTTGCTGGGCAGCTTGGCGTTGACTGCCTTGGGTTTTGCTACGGTGAATGTTTGGCGATAGTCTGCTGTGGCGGCTTTTTGCTCTTGGTTTCTGTTATTGGTTTCGTGATCTTCTTGAATTCTTGATCCGGCGTCGTGAGCTGGCTAGGGCAGACGAATAATCGCTGCGGTCCCTGCGGGACTACCCGCGCAGTCATCCCGGCCTGGCGACGGACGCAAACTCACGGGGACGGACAGCCACTGGCTGTCCGTAAGCGCCCCGTTCGAACAGTGCGTCCTTGTCCCGCCAGTCCAGGCCGTCTACGCGGCGCGCTCAAAATTCGTCTACCCTAGCCAGCCCACGACGCCGGATCAAGAATTATTGGACGGCCATCGATATCTGCTGAGGATGCCGGTATTAACGTTGCACGGTTTTATGGGCGGGTTTGCATTACAGGGCCGAAGCATCATTCATCTCGGGCAGTATTCGTGACATAAGCACGCAATACGTCCCAGCGGCGTTTCGCATTCCATAACGCAGCGGGGCAGATCCTGGGAGGGGATGTTGCAGCGACTTTCGGTGGCGAGCGAGACGCACGCGAAAGGAGCCCGAA
>NZ_JBEBUX010000149.1:0-9711 GCF_040393045.1 Pollutimonas bauzanensis
GTGACCTATCGCGCACCCATCCAAGATATTCGTTTTGTCCTGAAAGAGCTCGCTGGCCTGGATGCCGTTCTGGCCTTGCCTGGTTTCGAAGAAGTGTCCCCCGATTTGGTCGATGCGGTACTCGAAGAGAACGCGCGGTTTGTTGAGCAGGCTATTGCCCCTTTGAATCGCGCGGGCGACACGACGCCCGCCAAATGGTCTGAGGGCGAGGTCACGACTTCGCCGGGCTTCAAAAAGGCCTTCGATGCGTTCGCGCAAGGGGGCTGGCAAGGGCTGCAGCACGAACAGGCATGGGGCGGACAGGGCTTGCCCAAGTTGGTGGGCGCGCCTGCAAGCGAAAACATGAATGCGGCCAACCTGGCATTTTCCCTTTGCCCGCTGTTGACCGATGGTGTTATCGAGGCCTTAGCCGCTGTTGGCACTGAAGAGCAAAAAGCGCGTTTTATTCCTCCGATGCTCGAAGGCCGCTGGACGGGAACCATGAACCTGACCGAGCCGCAAGCGGGTTCTGACCTGGCCTTGGTGGCCACGAAAGCGGTAAAGCAGGAAGACGGCGCATACAGGCTATCAGGGCAAAAAATATTTATCACCTATGGTGAACACGATATGGCAGAAAATATCGTGCACTTGGTGCTGGCGCGAACCCCAGATGCGCCCAAAGGGGTCAAGGGAATTTCCTTGTTTATCGTTCCCAAGTTCCTGGTCGGCGAAGATGGCGGATTGGGCGCTCGCAACGATGTCTGGTGCGCATCGCTTGAACACAAATTAGGTATACACGGCAGCCCTACTGCCGTATTGCTGTATGGGTCAGGCAAGGGCGACGTCGGCGAAGGGGCGGTGGGTTATCTTATCGGTGAAGAAAATCGCGGGCTCGAGTACATGTTCATTATGATGAACGCAGCCCGTTATGCCGTGGGAGTCCAGGGCATCGCCGTTTCAGAGCGGGCCCTGCAACAGGCTACGGCATACGCAAACGAGCGCTTTCAGGGGCAGGCTCTGGAAGGTTCGGCGGGGCCCGTGGCCATTGCGAATCATCCCGACGTGCAACGTATGCTGTTGACCATGAAGTCGCTCACAGAAGGCGCCCGGGCCGTTGCTTATGTTGCGGCTGCCGCGTGCGACATCTCCCGCCATCATGCCGATGCCGCGGTGCGGGCGCAGAATAAGGCGGTTTACGAGCACTTGGTGCCCATTGTGAAAGGTTTTTCCACAGAAATCTCAGTTGAGATTGCCTCGTTGGGCCTTCAGGTTCACGGCGGGATGGGGTTTATCGAGGAAACCGGTGCTGCCCAGTACTATCGCGATGCCCGTATTTTGCCTATTTATGAAGGCACTACTGCGATACAGGCCAATGACTTCGTGGGGCGCAAGGTGCTGCGCGACGGGGGGACTGTGGCTAGTGCCTTGGCCAAGGAAATGCGTGGCACGGTAGCCCAGCTAGAGGCCTTGGCGGCCAAGGGCGGCGCGGACGCCGATGGTATTGCACTGATTGCACGCCGGTTGGCTGTTGCTGTTACCGCCTACGAAAGCGCGACCGAGTTCGTCCTGAATAACGCCAAAGGCGCTTTGCGCTCGGTTTTCCTGGGAAGCGTGCCTTATTTGATGTTGGCCGGGGTCGTTCATGCCGGATGGCAACTTGCACGGGCGGCGTTGGTGTGCAGCCAACAGGCTGATGCAGGAAATGCTTCGAGCTTCTATACTCAAAAATTGGTCACCAGCGTTTTTTACGCAGCGCACATTTTGCCGCGTGCGGAATCTTTGTCTATTGCGGTGTGCGAAGGTGGGGTGGCCAGTCGATATGCCAGTATTGAAGCATAAGCATATGTCTAAAGCTTATTTCCTTTGGGTTTCTTATGCTGCCAGAATATATGGCATAACCTTTTCGTTAGTCCTACGACCTAGAGAGCCATCATGACAACTTTACGCTTGGGCGATACCGCCCCTGATTTTGAGCAGAATTCTTCCGTCGGGAAAATTAGTTTTCACGACTATTTAGGCGATAGCTGGGGGGTGCTGTTTTCGCATCCCGCCGACTTTACACCTGTTTGCACTACCGAACTCGGTTATACGGCCATTGTGTCGGGCGAATTTGCCAAGCGTAATGTAAAGGTTATCGCCGTTTCTGTGGACGATGCCGATTCGCATAAAAAATGGATCGAAGACATCAATGATACCCAGAATACCCAGGTGAATTTCCCCATCCTGGCCGATGAGGATCGCAAAGTGTCAACGCTCTACGACATGATCCACCCTAATGCCAGCACTACGGCTACAGTCCGTTCGGTATTCATTATCGATCCTGCCAAGAAAGTGCGCCTGACTTTGACATACCCCGCCAGTACAGGCCGCAATTTCAATGAAATTTTGCGTGTGATTGATTCTTTGCAACTGACCGACAGTCATAGCGTTGCCACGCCAGTCAACTGGGAAGACGGCGATGACGTAATCATTGTTCCGTCACTTAAAGATGAAGCAGTGCTTCAGGAAAAATTCCCTAAAGGCTATAAAGCGGTGCGTCCATACTTGCGCATTACGCCTCAGCCGAATAAATAAGCTTGTTATCAAAAAAATCCCGCCACGGCGGGATTTTTTTTGGTTGTGTCCAGGGAAGGCCGATGACGATGTGGTATTTCAAGCACATCATAAATAAAACGCTTGCAAGGAGCACTGTTTTTTTATACAGTTCAGTTAACCAATAGCTGTATGTTTAAACAGTATGTTTTTCGGTGTAGCGGTTGCCTGTATTTCGGCTGATAGCCGACCTGCACTGTCAGCGCTACCGCTTACCCTAACAGGAGACCTCCCATGTACGCACACCAACCTAAAAAAACTCCCGCTAAATGGCCTTTCCCTCCAGGTCCCAGGCGCGGCGCTCCAGCCAAGCTTACACGTGGCGCCATGGTTACCGATATTTGCCTGGTGGCCGTGTGGGGCGCTACCATTCCTGGCTTGATGTGGTTGGGCGCTGCGGGCGGCTTTTAAAAAAGGGTATTTGCTAGTACAATAATCGGCTTTGCAACTCATCCTCTGTCGGGCTTAGCTCTAGGCTTTCTTTATAGAAGCCTTTTATGCACCAAAAACTGCATTTTGCGCAGTAAAAATTCGGCCCGCGTCATGATGAAACCAGGAGCTTTACCGTGAATTTGATCGAACTTATCGAACAAGAAGAAATCGCCCGCCTTACCGGCGGCGAAGCCAAACCCCAATTTGGCCCCGGCGACACCGTTATCGTTAACGTAAACGTGGTTGAAGGCGCCCGCAAGCGTGTTCAGGCTTACGAAGGCGTTGTTATTGCTCGCCGCAACCGTGGTTTGAACTCGTCTTTCATCGTCCGCAAGATTTCGTCTGGCGAAGCCGTTGAACGTACGTTCCAGCTTTACTCCCCCCAAATCGCCAGTATCGAAGTAAAACGTCGCGGCGATGTGCGTCGTGCTAAACTTTATTACTTGCGTAGCCGTTCGGGCAAGGCTGCTCGTATTAAAGAAAAGCTGGTTCGCAATCCTAAGAAAGCAGCCGCTAAATAAGCAGCACGCTTCCGGTTTAAACCAGCAAAGGCACCCAAGGGGTGCCTTTGCTTTATGAATTTTATGTCGCAGAGCATTTTTCCTCGTCGAAACAAGCGTGTGATTGTTCCGGGCTTCGATCCCCAGGTTCAGCCTATTGTTCCGAGCAAGGTGTTGCAACCTCTCTCGCAAGCCTCTCTTCAACTTGACTTCATTTGTTCGGCATTTGATTGCCCCGTTGAATGGGAAGTAGAGCCGGTCTTCAGTGATTCGTTTCAAGCTGATGCCCTGGAAGGCCAAGACATCATTCATGCCGCCGTATTTTTTCCGCTGGTGCAGCGTCCCTCTGGCCTTCATGTGCTTTTCACGCGTCGTGCCTCGCATTTGTACGACCACGCGGGGCAAATCAGCTTTCCCGGAGGCCGTATCGAACCTTCGGATCACGATGCTATCGCAGCCGCCTTGCGGGAAACCCATGAGGAAATTGGCGTTGCGCCGGACTTCATCCAGCTTATCGGTACGCAACCAGGCTTCCTGACCTCGACGGGTTTCACCATGAAGCCGGTTATCGGTTTGATCCGCCCAGGCTTCACCATTACGCCCGATACGACCGAGGTCGCCGAGGTATTCGAAGTTCCGCTGTCGGTATTAATGGATACGGGATTGCATCGTTTGCACGAGGCGCAGTTGCCTGGTGGCGGGCACCGGTTTTACTTTTCTATATCCTGGAAGTCGTATTTCATCTGGGGCGCTACAGCAGCTCTGATCCGAAATTTTTATCATTATCTTGCGGCCGCTCAGGCCAGGATCAATCCGTAGCGGTGCCCGAAGGTCTGCCAAAGCGGATCTGGCCTGGCCTTCTTGGTTATCAATACCGCCCTTGGGATTCATTTTCAGCGAGTATCCGCTTGTAAAGGTCGTGGCGTTCTGTTGTGATTTCGCCTTGCTCCATTGCCGCCAGGACACCGCAGCCAGGCTCATGCCGATGGGTACAGTTATAAAACCGACAGTGCTGGATAGCCTCTGTGAATTCGGGGAACCCGCGTTCGATATCCGTAGCGGTCAGGTGGTAAAGGCCGAAAGCCTGAAACCCGGGTGAGTCGATAATATCGCCGGATTGGTCGGGCAGGTGATACAAACGTGTGCTGGTCGTCGTGTGCTTGCCTGCCCCAAGTGCCTGCGAATGTTCCTGGGTGTGCGCCCGCGCATCGGGCACCAGCGCATTGAGTATGGTTGATTTGCCCATGCCGCTTTGCCCCAGCAGCAGCGTGCAGCGATCGCGTAACAAGGGAAGCAGTGCAGCGCGCATCTGTTCCGGCGCATGCGCGCTAAGCTCGACAATCTGTATGCCCAGGCGCGACAGTGTCGCCAAACGCTGGCGCGCGCCCGCAATGCTATTTTCAAGATCTATCTTGTTCAAAACAACGACGGGGTCTATGCCTGCGCTCCAGGCTGCCACCAGGGCGCGGCCTGTCAAATCGTCGGAGAAGGCGGGCTCTGGGGCCACGACAATCAGCAACTGATCGACATTCGCAGCGAACTGTTTGGTTCGCATGTCATCGGAACGGTATAGCAGGTTGCGGCGGTCCAGTATGCGGTCTATGGATCCTTCGTCAGCGCCTTGCGGGCTGATAACGACGTAATCGCCTACTGTTGCACCTGCTTTTTTTCCGCGGGGAAAACATTTTCGCAGGCTGCCATCTGGCAGCTCGACGGTGTAATGCCGACCATGGGCGGCAATAATACGCCCTTGGGGCGCAGGGGCGTTAGCCATGTTTCAAGTTCTGGATGCGTAGCACGGCGGAAGGGTGGCTGTCGTAAAACGCCGAGTGTACCGGATCGGGTGTCAGGGTGGCGGCGTTGTCGTCATAAAGTTTGACCAGGGCAGAGATCAGCGCGTCAGGGGAGCATTGCTGCGCTGCGTAGTCATCGGCTTGGAATTCGTCGCGACGGGAAAACCAGCTGGCTAAAGGGGTAAACCAAAACGTAAACACTGGAATGACCAGAAAGAAAAGAATCAATGCCAGGGCATCGTTAGGCCGACCCAACTGCGGCACTACGCCCAACTGTACATAGAACCATACTTGCGACGACAGCCATCCCAAAATCAAGGTAAATGCCAGGGCGAGGCTGAAGCTGATAGCCATGCGCTTGATAATATGCTTGCGCTTGAAATGCCCAAGCTCGTGTGCCAGCACGGCTTCGATTTCGTTAACATTCAAACGTGTCAGCAGCGTATCGAAGAACACGATGCGGCGAGCTTTCCCGAAACCTGTGAAGTAGGCATTGCCATGGGCGGATCGCCTGGACCCGTCCATGACAAACAAGCCGTTCAGAGAAAATCCGCAACGTTGCGCCAGGGCCTGGATGCGTTGTGCCATTTCCGGGTTATCCAGCGGCGTGAACTTATTGAACAGGGGCGCGATAACGGTGGGGAAGAGCCAAAGAATAAGCAAATTGAAGGCTACCCATATACCCCATGCCCACCATACCCAGTTCGCGCCGGTATTGGCCATGATCCACAAGACGCTTGCCACTAGTGGTATGCCGAAAAGGAGGCTGAGTGCCAGGGTTTTAAGAGAGTCCAGCACGAATAGCTTGGGTGTCAGGCGATTAAATCCGAAGCGGGCTTCAAGCTTGAATTTTTTCCATATGGAAAAAGGCAGGCCGACAATGCCCAGCAGAGCCAGGACCGCACCTATCAGGGCAAGTTGGCGCAGCATTTCGTTATCGATCAGGTACCCTAGTTGCAGATCCAGGAATTGCAGGCCGCCCAGTAAGGTGAACCCGACCAGAACGGCGGCTTCGGTGACGCGCTCCACCATTGCTATCTGCATCTTGGCTACGGTATAGTCGGCGGCGCGTTGATGGCTGTGCAGGCGGATACGGTCGGCGAATTCGGCCGGAACGGTCTCGCGATGTTGCTGCACATGGCGAATCTGGCGTGAAGCGAGCCAAAGCCGCAGCGCAATATCGGAAAGCAGGAAGGCAATAAACAGCAAGGTAAACATGGGAAGCGCCAGTATGCGAAAATCGGTGTTTTGAGGATGAATTATATGGCGGTAAACGAACAGCGTTTGGTGTGGCTAGACATGGAAATGACTGGCCTGGACCCAGAAAAAGAACGCATTATCGAAGTGGCAGTGGTTATTACCGAGCCTGACCTTACCTTTGTTGCTGAAGGTCCTGTATTGGTTATACACCAGAGCCAGGAATTGCTGGACGCCATGGATAAATGGAATCAGTCTACGCACAGCAAAAGCGGGCTTATTGAAAAGGTCAAAGCATCCACGTTGACAGAAGCCCAGGCCGAAGAGCAATTGCTTGCCTTTCTGGCCCAGCACGTGCCTGCGGGGAAATCGCCTATGTGCGGTAATACCATAGGGCAAGACCGCCGCTTCATGGTCAAGTATATGCCGAAGCTGGAAGAATACTTTCATTATCGCAACCTCGACGTTAGTACGTTGAAAGAGCTTTCTTTGCGTTGGAAGCCGGAAATCTACAAAAGCTTCGTCAAGAAAAGCCGTCATGAAGCTTTGGCTGATATTTACGAGTCAATAGAAGAGCTCAAGCATTATCGCGAGCATTTCATTAAGTTGTAGGCGGCGGGTTTGGCTGCTGCCGTGTCGTCGCGGCCGCCAAATCGTTCGAAGACATAAGGCTTGGCCGCCTGGTAATGGATGGGATCCTTGTCCAATAGCAGGTTCAAGTGTTCTTCAGCCTGGTCAAAGATGGCCCAGTACAGTTCGCCGCAAAGCTCCCGGGCAACATGGCCCGGCCAGTCTGCCGGCAGCATTTGAACGGGCAGTTGCGGGTCGTGTAAAACGATGCGGCGCCATTCATGTATGGTTAGTGCGCGCACGGCAAAAGCTTGTGATGGCCGTATGTTCGGGTTCAGCGCTGCAAGCATGGGCGCAAAGGTATCTGTGAAGTCTTGATACTGGCGCGCTACGCCTTCCAGATCCCAGCACTGTGAAATCAACGAATTGATGATCAGGCCGTTACCTTCATTCAGCTCATGTGCACTAAGCACCAAGGCGTTATTGGACAGCTTCAGCTTGCTCAGCACCTTCTGCGCCACCGATGCCTGATTGCGGGGCAGTGCAAATACCCCCGGCGCTATGGCGCCAAAACCAGCCCATATCAGCTCCCGCCGCACTTCGCTGCGCTTGCTCAGGCTGCTGTTTCCAAATCGCGGTAACAATACCAGTGTCCAGTCGCCTTCCCATTGCGTGGGAGAGCCGTCGTAAATGCGGCCGGATGCTTGCCTGGTAAGTTCGCTGCCGTTTTCACTCAGGCGATAAAGGCTGCGTCGTCCATGGCGCTCGGATTGCAGCCAATCCTGCGCCACGAGGCGAAACACGCTCGTACGCAATAAGCGCTCATTGATTCCCAGGGGAGTGACCAGCTCGATCAGGTCGCTAAGCCATATGCTGCCGCCATGCGGGCCGATTGCGTCGCCCAGCAAGGTGACGCACAGGGACTTGGCGCGCGGCGGGTCGCGCTCCAGCAAGGAGCTGATAAGGTGCTGTAGCGTGCTTTGAGAGTCTTGCATAACCCAGTATCCGTTAACCGATCCGCCATCTTATACGAAGCCGTGAACACCTTATTTGATACTAAAATTTGATTGACATCAATATTTTTGTATTAAATAATGAACCATTAAAAGGTCTGGTGATAATTACAAGGAGGCTGACATGTATGCACAGCTCGTGGAGACAGGCGTTAAAAGTGTTCGTTCTGTAGATCAGTTGTCAGGGCCGGAACTTGCATTCCAGCAGCGTATTGACGAGGGCATACGGATCGAACCCAAGGACTGGATGCCTGAGCCTTACCGTAAAACGCTGGTGCGTCAGATTTCGCAGCATGCGCATTCGGAGATCGTAGGCATGCTGCCCGAAGGCAACTGGATTACCCGCGCGCCTTCGCTAAAGCGCAAGGCTATCTTGCTGGCCAAAGTTCAGGACGAGGCTGGTCATGGCCTGTACCTGTACAGCGCAGCTGAAACCTTGGGTGTTTCGCGCGATGATCTGGTCAACGACTTGCATACGGGTAAAGCCAAGTATTCCAGCATTTTCAATTACCCTACGCTGACCTGGGCCGATATCGGCATGGTGGGCTGGTTGGTCGACGGTTCGGCCATCATCAACCAGATCCCTTTGTGCCGCTGTTCGTATGGTCCCTACGCGCGCGCCATGGTGCGGGTTTGCAAGGAAGAGTCCTTCCATCAGCGTCAGGGCTACGATTTGTTGATACAGATGTGCCTGCACGGCACGCAGGCGCAAAAGGACATGTGCCAGGAGGCCTTTAACCGGTGGTGGTGGCCGGCCCTGATGATGTTCGGGCCGTCGGACGCCGATTCCCCCAACAGCGCGCAGTCCATGCAATGGCGCATCAAGCTGTTCTCGAACGACGAACTGCGTCAGAAAATGGTTGATCAAACCGTTCCGCAGGCCGAATACCTGGGTCTGAAGGTGCCCGATCCCGATCTTAAATGGAATGAAGAACGTGGCCATTACGATTTCGGTGAAATCGACTGGTCCGAATTTTATGCTGTGATTAAAGGGAATGGCCCATGCAACCGGGAACGCCTTGCCGCGCGCGTTAGCGCCCATGAGAACGGCGCTTGGGTGCGCGATGCCTTTTCCGCTTATGCCGACAAGCAGGCCCGCAAAAAAGCGGCCGCCTGAGCACTTTTATTGACTGCGTATGCGGCGTTGGCGCCCTTGTGCAGCAAAGGATACGAAAATGAGCCAAAACGGATGGCCCCTCTGGGAAGTGTTCATACGCAGTCAGCATGGTCTGGCCCATAAGCACGTAGGCAGCTTGCATGCGTCCGACGCCGAAATGGCCATTAATAATGCGCGTGACGTTTATACACGCCGCAATGAAGGGTTGAGCATCTGGGTGGTCAAGGCGGCCGATGTGGTCGCCAGCAGCCCAGGCGACAAAGAACCGCTGTTTGAGCCTGCCAACAACAAGGTTTACCGGCACCCGACGTTCTTTCCCATGCCCGACGAAATCAAACACATGTAGGGGGTCCCATGGATCAGGCCTTGTTCCAGTATTTGCTCCGAATGGGTGATACCACACTGATACTTTCGCACCGTTTGTCCGAGCTTACAGGCCATGGACCGGCGCTCGAGGAAGATCTGGCCATGACTAACGTGGCGTTGGATTTGCTCGGCCAGTCCCGGTTATGGCTGAC
>NZ_JBEBUX010000150.1:0-9707 GCF_040393045.1 Pollutimonas bauzanensis
TCTGGTTCGGCCACTGCCTGGCTCGCTTCAGCCGATGGCGCAGCAGCAGCAGCAGGTGCCGAAGCCTGCGTTGAGGCCGCATTGTCGGCAACCGGTGCCGCAGCGCCAGTCGTTTGCAGTTCCAGGATATCGGAGCCCTGGCTTACCTTGTCGCCGATCTTCACTTTGATGGCAGTAATCACGCCAGCATGGGAAGAAGGCACTTCCATGGACGCTTTATCGGACTCGACAGTAATAAGGCCCTGGTCGACCGTTATCGTGTCGCCTACAGCAACCATGATTTCAATGACGTCGACTTCATTGGTATCGCCAATATCGGGCACCACTACGGTAGCCGGCCCGCCTTTGGTTTCGGACGCGGCAGGCGCCGCTGCCTTGGCCTGCGATGCTTCAGGTTCGCTTTGCTTTGGCGCTGTCTTTTCAGGAGAAGCAGCCGCAGCGGGCTGATCGGCCTTGGCCGTATCTTTGGCGCCTTTAGCTTCGAGCTCGAGAATAACGGAACCTTCCTTTACCTTGTCGCCCGTTTTTACCTTGATGGATTTCACGACACCGTCCTGAGAAGCAGGGATTTCCATGGAGGCCTTGTCGGACTCTACGGTAATCAGGCTCTGCTCTTTCTTTACAGTATCGCCTACGGCAACCAATATTTCTATCACGTCAACTTCGCTGACGTCGCCAATATCCGGAACCTTGATTTCGGTGGTATTACTCATTTTGTCGTCCTCCCTCAGGCGTGATGCGGATTGGCTTTCTCAGGATTGATGCCATATTTCTTGATAGCTTCAGCCACTTTGGCTACCGGCAACTGGCCTTCGTCGGCAAGGCCGCGCAGCGCAGCCAGAACTACGAAACGCCGGTCTACCTCGAAGTGCTCTCGCAGTTTGGCGCGGAAGTCAGAACGTCCGAAACCGTCGGTGCCCAGCACGCGGAAATCGCGACCCTTGGGAACGAAGGGGCGTACTTGATCACCATACGCTTTGACGTAGTCGGTTGAGACCACGATGGGGCCAGTGGTGCTTTGTAATTGCTGCGTTACGTACGGTACATGTGGATTGGCATCTTCAGGATGGAGCAGGTTATGGCGTTCGCAATCCATGCCGTCGCGGCGCAGCTCGGTAAAGCTGGTTACGCTCCAGACATCGGAACCTACACCCCAATCGCTTTGCAGCATTTCCTGGGCGGCAAGGACTTCGCGCAAAATTGTCCCCGAACCCATCAGTTGCACGCGCAATTTGCCATCGCCCAGCGACTTGAACTTGTACATGCCGCGAATGATGCCGTCTTCGTCGCCAGGCTTCAGCCCAGGCTGAGCGTAGTTTTCATTCATCACGGTGATGTAGTAATACACGTTTTCCTGGTTTTCGACCATGCGGCGCAAGCCGTCTTGAATGATGACTGCAAGCTCGTGGCCGAAAGTCGGGTCGTACGACACGCAATTTGGAATCAGCGAAGACATGATGTGGCTGTGGCCGTCTTCATGCTGCAGGCCTTCGCCGTTAAGCGTAGTGCGCCCTGCCGTGCCGCCCAGCAAGAAGCCGCGTGCCTGCATATCGCCCGCTGCCCAGGCCAGATCGCCAATGCGCTGGAACCCGAACATCGAGTAATAGATATAGAACGGGATCATGATCCGGTTGTTGGTCGAGTACGACGTTGCAGCGGCCATCCAGGAACTGAAGGCGCCGGCTTCGTTGATGCCTTCTTGCAGCAACTGGCCGTTCTCGGTCTCACGGTAGTACATGACCTGGTCTTTATCGACCGGCGTGTACTTCTGCCCTTCTGGCGCATAGATGCCGATCTGGCGGAACAGGCCTTCCATGCCGAAGGTGCGTGACTCATCGGCCAGGATCGGCACAACGCGGGAGCTGAGCTCTTTGTCGCGCAGAACCTGGTTAATGATACGTACAAAGGCCTGGGTCGTAGAGATTTCGCGGCCTTCGGCCGTTGGCTCCAGCACGGCTTTGAAGGCCTCCAGTTTGGGCGCATGCAGTTGCTCGTCGGCCTTCTCGCGCCGATGTGGCAGATAACCGCCCAGCGCTTTGCGGCGTTCATGCAAGTACTTCATTTCAGGCGAGTCGTCGGCCGGTTTGAAGTAAGGCAGATCGTCGATCTTGTCGTCGGGAACAGGAATATTGAAACGATCGCGGAATTCGCGCACGGCCGATATATCCAGTTTTTTCTGCTGGTGCGATGGGTTCTTGGCCTGGCCAACATGGCCCATGCCGTAGCCTTTGATGGTTTTTGCCAGGATCACCGTAGGCTGACCCTTGTGCTTGCTGGCGGAGTCGAACGCTGCAAAGACCTTGTATGGATCGTGACCGCCGCGGTTAAGGCGCCAGACATCATCGTCGCTCATGCGGCTGACCATTTCCAGCAGCTTGGGATGCTTGCCGAAGAAATTTTCGCGCACGTATTTGCCATCGTGGGCTTTATAAGCTTGGTATTCGCCGTCGACCGACTCTTCCATGATACGGCGCAAAATGCCTTCTTTGTCGCGAGCCAGCAAGGGATCCCAGTAGCCGCCCCAGATCAGCTTGATGACGTTCCAGCCGCTGCCGCGGAAGTCGCCTTCGAGTTCCTGAATGATCTTGCCATTGCCGCGGACAGGGCCGTCAAGCCGCTGCAGGTTGCAGTTGACAACAAAGATAAGGTTGTCGAGCTTTTCGCGTGAAGCTAGGCTAATGGCGCCCAGGGATTCCGGTTCGTCCATCTCGCCGTCGCCGCAAAATACCCAGACCTTACGATTGCTGGTGTCGGCAATGCCGCGGGCATGCAGGTACTTCAAGAAGCGAGCTTGGTAAATCGCCATCAATGGGCCAAGACCCATGGATACAGTAGGGAATTGCCAGAAATCCGGCATAAGCTTGGGATGCGGATAAGATGGCAGCCCTTTGCCTTCCACTTCTTGACGGAAATTATTCAGTTGATCTTCTGTCAGGCGGCCTTCCAGATAAGCGCGGCCATAAATGCCGGGCGAGGAATGGCCTTGGAAATAAATAAGGTCGCCGCCGTGATCTTCGGTTTCAGCATGCCAGAAATGGTTTTGCCCGCAGCCTATCATGGTGGCTAACGACGCAAACGATGCAATGTGCCCGCCCAGATCGCCGCCGTCAGGAGGGTTGTGGCTATTGGCCCGTACTACCATGGCCATCGCGTTCCAGCGCACATAAGAACGGATGCGTTCTTCCAGCACTAGATCGCCGGGATGGGCAGGCTCCAGGCCTGGCGGAATGGTATTGACGTATGCTGTGTTGGGCGAGAACGGAATGTGGGCACCAGAACGGCGCGCAAGATCCACCAAGCGTTCCAACAGGAAATGGGCACGTTCCGGCCCTTCGCGATCAAGGACGGCTTCTAATGCGTCGAGCCATTCCTGGGTTTCAAGGGCCGCATCGTCGGCATTGCCTGCCGTAGCGCTGATTTGATCAAGAGAGGACATTAGCTGTCTCCTGTTTTAAATTACGGAATCCGCTTATTGGCAACAACGTGTCGTTGCCCCGTTATACCTGATAGCCGGCCATGTTGGGCGCGTACTGTAAACGCAGCGCTGGGCTGCACCGCTGTCATTCTAGGAAAGACTGCTGCGATGTTCAAGCAATATTTCATTTTATGGTATGACTTTTTACAATGTGAAAAATTAACATCTACGTTACGGTTTAAAATGAGCGGAGCATCTCTGTGCGATAAATAGAAAACCATGGCGACCCATTCTAAGAAATCCCTGATCCCGACGACGTTCTACGACCAGGCCAATCACACCCGTCGTGGTTTTTATTGGCTGACGCCCGTTATCGTCCTGATTTTGTACTTATGTGTGATGGGCGCCTTTATATGGTTGCAACGTCTACATAATGACAGCGTCATGTTTGTCACGATAGACCAGGAAACTCGCCAGCAACGCCTCATCATGGTGGTGGTCGCCCTTTCTTTCGTCATCGTTCTCAGTTTGCTGGCGCTATGGCGATACACCCGCTTTCGCACCACAGCCGAAGCCGCCCTGATTGCTGAAACCGGATTCCGCCGCGCCATGGAAAACTCCATGTCCACCGGTATGCGGGTGTTTGACATGCACGGGCGCATCGCCTACGTCAATCCGGCTTTTTGCCGCATGATAGGCTGGAACGAAGCCGACCTTATCGGGCGTACGACACCCTTTCCTTATTGGCTGCCGGGCCGGCATGCCCAGCACCAGGAAACACTGGATCTGCTCCTTTCCGGCCGCACGCCCAGCAGTGGGCTCGAAGTTGAGGCACAGCGGCGCGATGGCTCCCGCTTTACAGCGCGTATGTATGTCTCGCCCTTGCGCGATCCCAACGGTGAACAAATCGGATGGATGACATCGATGACGGACATCACCGAGCCCAAGCGCATACGCGAGGCCCTTACTGCGGCCCATGAACGCTTCATGACGGTGCTCGAAGGTCTGGACGACGCGATATCCGTCGTAGCCGACACCCCCGACGGCCTTGAGCTGTTATTCGCCAACCGCACCTATCGGCGCTTTTTCGGCGCCCAGTCCAACGGGCATGGCGAACTGCTCGGAGGACGCCTGGGCCGCTTCACCGATGAAACTGTCGAGATATTTTCCGAATCGGCGCAACGCTGGTTTGAAGTGCACCACCGCATTCTTGCCTGGACCGATGGGCGCCGGGTTCGGCTTCAAGTCGCGCGCGATATCACCGAGCGTCGACGGCATGAAGAAGACTCGCGCGTCCAGCAGGAAAAAATACAGCTGACCAGCCGCCTGACCACGATGGGCGAAATGGCCTCGTCACTGGCCCACGAACTGAACCAGCCGCTTACTGCCATCAGCAACTACAGCATGGGCGCCGTTGCCATGCTCAAGTCAGGAAATGCTCAGCCCGAACGCCTGCTTGAGGCCCTGGAAAAAGCCGCCCAGCAGGCCGAGCGGGCCGGCAAGATCATCAGCCGTATACGCGAATTCGTAAAGCGCAGCGAGCCCCGCCGGCAGCGCGTTCCCGTCAGCCGCATCGTGGACAACGCCATAGGCTTTGCCGATATCGACGCGCGCAAACGCCAAGTCGATATACAACAGCACCTTCCGGACCCTCTGCCAGACGTCATGGCCGACCCCATCCTGATCGAACAGGTATTATTGAATCTGCTTAAGAATGGGGTGGAGGCAATGGAAACCAGTGATTACCGCATACTTCATGTTGTAATCACAGATCAGCACCCTTTGATCGAGATTGCCGTCATTGATCGCGGTCACGGCTTGCGTGATCCCCAGCGTTTGTTTGAACCGTTTTACAGCACCAAGTCTGAAGGCCTGGGTATGGGGCTGAATATCTGCCGTACTATTATCGAGTCGCACCATGGCCGTCTTTGGGCCAGTTCCAATCCGGACGGCGGCACCATTTTTCGTTTCACTCTGCCGTGTGCATCGCCACAAGCGCCCAGCACAGAAGAGGACACACAGGAGTTCCATGCATGACTACACCTCAAGCCCCCAGCACTATTTTTATCGTCGATGACGACGAAGCGGTACGCGATTCCTTGCGTTGGTTGCTGGAAGCCAATGGCTACCGTGTCAGGAGCTTTAGTGGTGCAGAAGAGTTTCTTAGCGCCTACGAACCAGACCAGGTCGGCGTGCTGATCGCCGACGTGCGCATGCCCGGCATGAGCGGCCTGGAGCTTCAAGAGGAACTTATCGCACGCCAGGCTCCCCTGCCTATTGTCTTTATTACCGGACACGGCGACGTACCCATGGCGGTATCGACCATGAAAAAGGGCGCCGTCGATTTCCTTGAGAAACCATTCAATGAAACTGACTTGCGCACGATAGTGGCGCGCATGCTCGACCAGGCAAGCCAACGCATCAGCCAAGTCCAGGCCCAGAAAAACCATCAGGCCGTCCTTAGCCGCTTGACGGCTCGCGAACAGCAAGTGCTTGAGCGTATCGTGGCGGGCCGCCTGAACAAGCAAATCGCGGGCGACTTGAATATCAGTATCAAGACTGTCGAAGCGCACCGGGCCAACATTATGGAAAAACTGGAAGTCACGACGGTAGCCGACCTGATGAAAATCGCGCTGACCAAAGCCGAGGGAACAGCATGAGCGCAAGGCTTATCGATGGCAAGGCGCTTTCCGATACGGTAAAGGCCGAAGTCGCGCAACGCGTACTCGCCCTGAAAGAGCGCGGGCTGGTTCCAGGCTTGGCAGTCGTATTGGTGGGTGCTGATCCGGCGTCGCAAGTATATGTTCGCAACAAAGCTGCAGCCTGCGAAAAGGCCGGTCTGCACTCGCGCGTTATCCGCCTGGAGGCCGATATCAGTGAACAGGCATTGCTGGATGTCGTCAATCAGTTAAACAATGACCCGCAAGTGCATGGCATTCTGGTTCAACTGCCCTTGCCCGGCCACATGAACGCCGCCAAGGTCATTGAAGCCATTGCGGCCAGCAAGGACGTCGATGGTTTTCACATCAGCAATGCCGGCTTGCTCATGACAGGCCAACCTTTGTTCCGTCCGTGCACGCCTTATGGCGTCATGAAAATGCTGGAGTCCGAAAACGTGACGGTGCGCGGCGCCGAAGCCGTTATCGTCGGCGCAAGCAATATTGTGGGCAAACCAATGGCCATGTTGCTGCTGGCTGCTGGCGCGACCGTCACCCTGTGTAATTCCAAAACACGCGACCTTGGCGCCCAAACGCGGCGCGCCGATATTCTGGTGGTCGCCACAGGCAAGCCAAAAATGATCACGGGTGACATGATCAAACCCGGCGCAGTCGTTATCGATGTGGGCATCAACCGTGACGCCGATGGCAAACTGGTTGGCGACGTTGAGTTCGAATCAGCAAAGGCTGTAGCCGGCGCCATTACGCCCGTGCCTGGCGGCGTGGGCCCCATGACTATCGCCATGCTGTTGGTCAATACGCTGGAAGCTGCCGAGCGCAGCGCAAAACACTCTGTTTCTGAGCACTGAATTTTACAATGACACAAAATCCCCTGTTGGCCCCTATTTCTACGTTAATCGACTATTCCAGCGTAAAGCCCGAACATATCGAGCCGGCTATTGCTCACCTGATTGCCGAAACGCGCACTGCGGTCGAACGCGCTGCTGATCCGGGGTTGCCAGCAACATGGACTGCCATTGTCGAGCCGCTTGAAGACGCCTCCGAAACGTTATGGCGGGCCTGGTCAGTGGCCGGCCACCTGAACGCAGTCGTTAATACACCGGAACTGCGCGCTGCGTACAACCAGTGTTTGCCCTTGGTCACCGAATTTTCAACCTGGGTCGGGTTACATACCGGCTTGTATACGCAATACAAGCGTCTTCAGGCCTCTGAAGGCTTTGCACAGTTGCCGGCGGTCCGCCAGCGCATCGTCGACCTTGCCCTGCGTGATTTTCGTCTTAGCGGCGTCGAGCTCGTTGGGGAAGCGCGCGATCAGTATGCAGAAATTTCCGACAAGCAAGCACAAGCTTCGCAAAAGTTTTCGGAAAACGTGCTCGACAGCGTGGATCGATGGTCTTTGCATGTTACCGATGAAGCCCGGCTTGCCGGCTTGCCGGCCGATGTCGTGCAAGCGGCCCGCTCCGCCGCCGAGGAAGACCAGCTTCCTGGCTGGAAGCTGGTGCTCAAGATGCCCTGCTACTTGCCCGTCATGCAATATGCGCAAGATCGCACCCTCCGCCAGGAACTCTATCGCGCTTACGGTACTGTCGCATCAGAGCATGGCGACGCAGCCCTTGACAACTCGCCGCTCATCGAACAGCTTTTGACCCTGCGATCCCAAGAAGCGGCACTGTTGGGATACGGCAGTTTTGCCGACTTGCGTCTTGAAACACGCATGGCCGACAACGCGGACCAAGTTCTCGATTTTCTGCGAGAACTCGCGCAGAAGGCCAAGCCGTACGCTAAACGGGATTTGGCAGAATTACGCAGCTTTGCGCTTGAAAAGCTGGGAATGCAGGAGCTCGAGCCATGGGATATGGCCTTTGTTTCAGAGCGCCTGCGCGAAGAACGCTATGCCTACTCTGAAGAAGAAATCAAACAGTATTTCACTGAACCGCAGGTACTGAAGGGCTTGTTCCAGGTCGTTGAAAAACTGTTCAATGTCAATCTGCGCGCATCGAACGCCCCGACTTGGCACAGCGATGCACAGGCCTTCGATGTCATCGCCGCCGATGGCGCACCCCTGGGTACCTTGTATATTGACCTGTACGCCCGCCAAGGCAAGCAAAGTGGCGCCTGGGTCGACAGCGAACGTAATCGACGCAAAGTTGCCCAGAGCATCCAGACGCCTGTGGTGTATCTGACGTGCAATTTTTCAAGGGCGCAGAACGGGAAAGCGGCACTGCTTACCCACGATGATGTCATTACCTTGTTTCATGAAAGCGGCCATGCTCTGCATGCGTTGCTGTCGCAGGTCGACGATCCCGCCGCAGCAGCCTTTTCCAGCGTCGAATGGGATGCTATCGAATTGCCATCGCAGTTTATGGAGAATTTCTGCTGGGAATGGTCGGTGGTACAAGCCTTATCGGCACACGTCGATACAGGGGAACCCCTGCCCCGCGCGCTTTACGACAAACTGCTTGCGGCACGCAATTTCCAGGGTGGCATGCAAATGCTGCGGCAAGTCGAGTTTTCGCTGTTCGACATGACCATCCATCATCAGGCTCAAGGCATGTCCATACAGACCGTGCTCGATACGCTCGATCTGGTTCGCAAAGAAGTCGCCGTACTCTTTCCTCCATCGTGGCATCGTTTCCCGCATAATTTCTCGCATCTGTTCGCGGGGGGCTATGGGGCGGGCTATTACAGCTACAAGTGGGCCGAAGTGCTTTCCGCGGACGCCTACGCCGCTTTCGAGGAAGAAGCCATCGTGGCGCCGGACGGCACGCGGGAAACGCTTAATGCCGCTACCGGCCAGCGTTTCTTGAAAGAGATCCTGGCCGTTGGCGGTGCGCGGCCGGCTGCGGAGTCGTTCTATGCCTTCCGCGGACGCCAACCCTCCATTGACGCCTTGTTGCGCCATAGTGGCATGACAGCGTGCGATATATAAACGTTTTTGGTAAGCATTATTGCTTGGTACTTCAAGGCTTTTGATTATGCGTGCTTTATCCCGCTACTTGTTGGCTCTGTTCTGCGTCATGGCCCTTTCTACGGCTGTCCATGCAGATACCGCTATCCATGGCGTGCGCGGTTTCTTACCTGACTTGCGTTTCACGCTACAAAGCGCAGGCGGAAAAACGGTTACTCAGGATGAGTTCAGGGGCAAGACTGTAATGCTGTTTTTCGGCTACGCCAGTTGCCCTGATATTTGTCCGACGACGATGGCTCAGCTTTCGCAGGTCATGCTCGGTTTGGGCAAGGATGCCGACAAAGTACGTATCCTGTTCATTAGCGTGGATCCTCATCGGGACACGCCAGATATTCTGCAGGCTTATGTCAACGCCTTTGACAAAAATGCAATAGGGCTTACAGGAACAGAAAAACAAGTCGCTGACGTGGCCCGCCGATACCGGGTTGCGTATCAGATTGAGAAACCCAAAAACGATGATAAAGACAACTATGAGGTTGCTCACAGCCGGGGCGTCTATATGTTCGACGCCCAGGGCCGCGCAAGGGTATTGGCCGCCGACACCGAGTCGGTGGAAGCACTAACCGAAAGCGTACGAGGTTTGCTGAAATCCAATTAACTAGCGTATTTTCGGTTCGAGTGTTTACTGCACATGAATCATGGGTGC
>NZ_JBEBUX010000151.1:0-9629 GCF_040393045.1 Pollutimonas bauzanensis
TCTGGCCCGATGACGTGCACAATGCCTTGGCGGCCATCTTCGATATCGAACAGCGCAATGCCTTTGCTTGCAGCCTGTTCACGCAATGCATTGACCATGTCGGTGCTCCACTGCGCATCCCCCGCCCGCCTTCCCGGCCGTGTCGATGTGACGTGATCGAGCGTGGCGAAAGTAAGTTCAGGATTACGTACGGCGAGTTGCCTGCGGTCCAGTACCTTGAGCGCCTCGACCCCGGTCAGCTCGTGCACCAGGTGCCGATCGACATGCAGCAAACTGACCCCGCCCGGCAGCACTGCCACCTCGTGAGCCTCCCATACCTTGTCAAACAGAGAGCGCGCCATATCTTTCTCTAAGAAAATTAATTTCCACGCCGCAGATGGCGATCCCATTGCAGAAGCCCTATGCTCACCAACGTGGCAAACATGAACAACATCACAGCCAGTGCCATGATGGTCGGCGCATTGTTTCGATCGATAGCCAGCATCAACAGATGCCCAATACCGCGCTGAGACGCGAACATCTCACCCAGCAGGGTTCCCAGCAACGTCAGGGAAAAGCCGATGCGCAAACCGGCAACAATTTCGGGCACGGTAGCCGGTATCAGTACATGCAGCGCACCTTGCCATGGCGTCAACCGATGCGCCTGAATCGAGCGCATGTAGACGGGGCGGATATTGCGCACAGCCGTCATCGTGAATATCACGATGGGGATAATGCCGTGTATTACCCCAAATGCGATTTTGGCCGAAATGCCTAGCCCGAACATCAACAAAATAATCGGATACAAGGAAATTTTCGGTATCGAATACAAAGCAATGAGTATGGGCTCCATCACATCGCCGGCCAGGCGCCGGGCGCCGAGAATCAACCCAATGCCGACGCCTCCGACTATCGCTATGATCAGTGCGGTAAAGAAAGCCTTGCTAGTCTCGGCTAGATGAGCACCAAAATCGGGATCACTGAGTTCACGCTGCAATTGCGCTAGCGTGCGCCATGGACCTGGCAAGACCTCGACGCCCAGGCCCCAGCTCGCGATTTGCCATGACAGCAAGATGCCGCCGACAAGCCAGAAGATGTCGCCCCACCGGGATACGGCAGCCTTTCCGGTCATCGGAGTTCCAGACGTTGCAAGCCCTTTCATGCGAACTCCTTAAGAACTCGACGCTGGTAAAGGTGTTGCTCGATCGCATGCAGAACGAGGTTGACGGCCCCGATGAAAGTCAGCAGCAAAAACATAAGGCCATACATCGTGGCGTTATCGAAATTGTTGTAGGCAAAGGCAATCTGGTAGCCAAAGCCCGCGCCCGACAATAAGAATTCACCGCCAATGATGGCAATAAAGGAATAAACGATAGCCAGTTTGATGCCGGTAAAAACGAAAGGCAGGCTGGCGGGAAGCGTAATCAGGAAAACCTCCTGAACACGGCTCATGCGCAGCATCCTTGCAGTGCGCAGCAATACTTTCGGGACGCGCTCCAGACCGTTAAGCGTATTAACTGCCATGGCCACGATGGCAAATAAAAATCCAAGCACGATCAATGGCCATCTATTCAAGCCAAACATGACGATCAACATGGGATAAAAAATGAATATAGGAACCGCGTAGTACGACAACAGCAGCGGGTCAAGCACCCGCCGCAATCGAGGCTGCTTGAAAAGCAAAAGACCAAACAAGAAACCTGCCGACGTGGCCATTAATATCGATACCGCAGCGGAAGACAGCGTCAATAACATATCTTCCTGGTAGGTTCCCGCGCGCACTAGTTGCCACGCACTCCATGCCATTTCTGAAGGCGGAATAAAAGAAATCGGATCGATCCATCCCAACCGGCTGGCGATTTCAAGCAAGATGATGCTGCCGGCTATCACAGCACACCGCAGCACGGTAACGCGACGCTTGGCTGATGCGCGTGCACTACCCCTTGGTATTCCGCCGAAACGTAGCGTTGTCGCACGGTTCATGGTTATGAAGCCCCCAACGCCTTGAGCGATTCGGTGCGCAACAAGCCCCAGATTTGCGACTGCAGTGCGCCATACCTTGGATCCATCGCTGTTTCGCTGCCGCGTTCCCGCGACCAGCCTGTTTCAACCACATCAATGAATGTTCCAGGACGCGCGGACATAGTACCGACGCGATCCGACAGCAAGACCGCCTCGTCAATGGAGTGGGTAATAAGCATGACTGTCGAATCAGTTTCACGCCACAGCTTGAGCATCTCCTCGCCCATCAGTAAGCGCGTCTGCTGATCAAGAGCGCCAAACGGTTCGTCCAGCAACATCAGGCGAGGACGCAGAACCATCGCGCGGGCTATGCAAACGCGTTGACGCATGCCGCCCGAAAGTTGTGCCGGGTAAACCTTTGCAAACCCGGCGAGCCCCATGAAAGCAAGCGCGTGATCGACACGTTCCTTAACCTCGTTTTCGGGCAGGCCCGTTCGGCGTGCCCCAAACGCGGCGTTATCAAAGACCGAAAGCCATGGAAAACTGGCATCTTCTTGAAATACAACGGCAACGCCATCAGGCACCTTGCCGTTGACCTCGGCGTCCTCGAAGCAAATACTGCCGTCGGTAGGCGGGCTTAACCCCGCTACCAAATCCAGCAGTGTCGACTTCCCGCAGCCGGAGGGCCCAACGACAGAGAAAAATTCCCCTTGCCGCAAATCAAACGAAACGGGGCCAAGAGCATGAAGGGGTGAGCCTCCATCGCGGGCGGGGAATACTTTAGTCGCTTCCTTCACGGCAACATGAGGTTTACCGTCGTTTGCCGACGCTGGAATTTGCTTGACCATTTTTAGGGAGCTCGCCATGCCGACACTTGCTACTTGCTACGTTGATCAGCGGGCAGCAAGCTTTCATCCACGATCGCCGACCAATCGAAAGGGCCTGGCTCGACTGCCTTGACCAATTGCAGCCCTTTGAGCATTGCGTTCATACCTTCGTAATCAAGCTTGCCTGTGCTCCAGTACTCGCCTTTTGATGACAGGATGTCGTTAATCGCAAGCTTCGCGATTTTGGGATCCATCTTGTAATGTTTAGCCAGAATGTCTCCTGATTCCTCAGGGTTCTTCAATAAATATTCAACACCCTTGCGACGCCCTTCGATAATGGCTTTGATCGTGTCAGGATGCTGCTTGAGGTAATCGGTGCGCACAATGCCAACCGTTTGCGTCAACCTCGGTATCTCATCACCGGACTTGAATACAACTTTCAGATTTTCGCGTTCCCGGCTCAGCACTGGCTCCGTCATGTAGATAACATCAACAGCGCCTTCGCGTAATGCGGTATAGGCCGCGCTAAGACTTCCCACTGCCTTGCGATCTACATCAGCCAGTATCCCCCGATTGGTCAACGCCATGGTCGACACCATGTCGGTAACTGATTTGGGACTGCTATAACCTAGCTTCTTCCCTTTCAGATCCATAATCGTATTCAATGGAGAATCTTTTTTTGCAACCCATACATTGTCTGAAAGGCTAAGGACACCGCCATGCACAATCGTGAGCTTGACGCCTTGCTTGATCGCCGCGATGGCCGCAGAAAGCGCCACCTCGCCATAAGGAATATCGGAAGCCAGTGCGTTACGCACTGTCGTTCCACCGCCTTGGGATGTGATGAATCCCGTAACATCTATCCCTGACTCTTTGAAGAATCCTTTTTCCAATGCAACAGCGAACGGCGTTCCATACATTCCATCGGCCCAATGCGTTACCGTCAGATTAGCTGCAGAGGCCGCTGCGCCGCCTCCCAGCACAATAGGCAAAAGAATGCACTGCATCATCCTGGCAAACACAGGTTTGAGATTCATTTTTTGTCTCCTGAATAGGTATCATAATTTTTGTCCTACACTTTTAGATTAAAGTATCTTCCTACATTTGTCACGGAAATTTCCAGTCAATGACTAAACAAAGAATCACCGATACGGTGGAAGCGGAAAATGTGCTGCGCAGCGGCGATATGGTCGAACGCATAGCTGCAATCCTGAAAGAACAAATTCTTGACGGAACACTAGCACCTGGACAACGCCTTATTTCGCGCGATCTCATAGAGGAACTTGGCATAAGCCGAGGCCCTCTGCGGGAAGCCTTTCGGCGCCTGGCTGCTGACAGGCTCGTTGAATTAATTCCGAATCGCGGCGCACTGGTCCGGCGCTTGTCACCAGACGAAATCATCCATTTATTCCAAATACGGGAAGCGCTCGAAGGCCATGCTGCACGATTAGCGGCAACCCGAATAGACGAAGGAAATAATCGCGCTTTTTTCCAGGCGATCGCCGAACAGGGCCAACGACATAAACGGGAGCAGGACTTTCAGGCTTTTATTGCCCACAACCGCGAGTTCCATCAAGCCATCGTGAAACTTAGCGGCAACCCCGAACTAGGTGAACTGATAGACAGATATCAGTTGGCCGTATTCATGTCCCTGCTTCGTCAAGTGGTTGAGACTGGGCAGATCATCAAAGACTCCATCGCGCAGCATGAGGCGATAGCAGAAGCCATACTCCGGGGAGATGGCGATGCGGCCTGCATCGCCATGCAAAAGCACTTATGGCACTCGGCGCACACGATGCTAAAACGCGCCCAATCCAAAGCACTGAAGCGGGCGCACAATAGCCCCTGATCGGCGGGTTTCTCTGCTAGTATTTATGCTCTGTCCCGCCAAAACCCATCCTGTGAAACAACCAGACGTCCCCAAGGAGAAACAACCCGTCATGCGCCGACTCATGCTGCTTCGCCACGCAAAAGCCGACACGCCTGAGGGCATCCGGGACCACGACCGGCCGCTTGCGCCGCGCGGGCGCCGGCAATGCCAGGAAATGGGAAAATACATGGGGCATCACGGCCTGGAACCGGATCTGGTTATTGTTTCAACAGCGCGCCGAACGCAGGAAACCTGGGAACTGTTGCGCCCAGCGTTCGGCAATGCACCCGCACAGCAAAACGAAGGCCGTATCTACGAAGCATTGCCCAGCGATATCCTGCAAGTCATCAAGGAAACGGCAGATTCAGTTCGCGTATTGCTGCTTATCGGCCACAACCCTGGCTTCGAGCGTTTGGCCGCAAGCCTTATTGGAACAGGACGTCCCTCGGCCCTTACGCGGCTTGGGCGTGAATTTCCAACTGCGGGGTTGGCTATTATCGACTTTACCGAGGGGAGCTGGGACGAATTATCTGCAGGCAGCGGTCACCTGGAACGGTTTGAAACGCTGGCGTCAATTGGCAGCTAGCACCGTTAAATAATCCCGCCCAGCGCTATTTGGTGCGCATCAGGCAACACGGTGAGTCCGTGCGCATGCCTACCGATGTACATCATTCCTCCTTACGATAATGGCATGCGGCCCTCTGCCGTTAGCAACGCATTATCGCCAGGAGCAATCATGACCCAACGCATCAACTATATTCAGCAATCGCCCGAACTCTTCAAGAAATTCCTGGCCTTCAGTGACCAGTTTAAGAACAGCTTGATAGAAGAACCCATCCACGACCTTGTTAACATCCGCGCCTCGCAGCTCAACGGTTGTGGATTTTGCCTGGACATGCACGTGAAGGAAGCCACAATTCATGGCGAACGGGCACTGCGCCTTCATCACGTTGCAGCCTGGCGCGAATCTGCACTCTTTGCTCCGCGCGAACGTGCAGCCCTCGCCTGGACCGAGGTGCTGACCAAACTGCCTGATCACGGCGTCGCCGACGATATTTACGAGCGGGTGCGTAGCCAATTTAGTGAAAAAGAATTATCCGACCTCACGTTCGCTGTGATGGCCATCAATGGATGGAACCGTGCAAATATCGCATTCAAGACCGTACCTGGCTCAGCCGACAAGGCCTTTGGCCTGGATAAAGCCAGCCTCGCCTGAACGAAATATAACTATTGAAAAAAAACGGCGATAGTGTCACAGGCAGCAGTATCCATACGTCTAGTGAGTATGGATACCATCATTTACCCCCGGAACGAGCACGAGCGCCATGCCCCTTCTGGCGCAGTTGACCCGCTGGCCAATAGCTTCACTACCAGCTATGCAGGTGTTGTTGCCTTTCTTACCGTGGCCGACGAAGGCAGCTTTTCCAAGGCAGGCGATCGCCTGGGCATAGGCCGCTCGGCTGTCAGCCGCAGCGTACAAAAACTCGAAACGCAACTCAATACCCGCCTGTTTCACCGCAGCACACGGAGCACATCGTTAACCCACGAAGGCGAGCTGTTTTACGAAAACTGCCAGCCTGGCGTAGCACGTATCGTACGGGCGCTGGAAGACATGCGCGAACTGCGCAACGGACCGCCCCGGGGCCACCTGCGCATCCAGTCGACACCCGGTTTCGGACGCAAGATAATCGCCCCGCTGCTGCGACGTTTTCATGCTGAATTTCCCGACATTACACTGGAGCTCCTGCTAGATGAGCGCCCGGCTGATTTCACCGCAGACCGCATAGACGTGTCCTTTCGCGACGGTCGGATAGAAGACCGCGACATCGTGGCACGACAACTGATACCAATGCAGATGGTCGTATGCGCTTCACCAGCGTATGCTCAGACGCATGGCCTGCCACGCTATGTTGATGACTTGGACAGGCATCATTGCATCAACTTTCGTATTGCGTCGGGACGCGCCAGGGAGTGGGAGTTCAAAATCAATGGCGTCACGCTAAGGCGTCTGCAGACAGCCCGACATACTTTCAATGATCTAGAGTTGATCCTTCAGGCTGTGCAGCAGGGCCAAGGCATCGCGCAGCTTCCCGCGTACCTCGTGTGCGATCTGCTCAGGGAGCAGAAATTGATCGCGTGCCTCGCACAGCATGCGCCCGATGATGGCGGGCACTACGTGTGCTACCTAAGCCGCAAACAACTTCCCGCCAGAATCCGAGTATTTATTGAGCATGTCACTGAACACATTGGTGGACACGATTTGCAATGCTTGACCGGCACGGCGGAAACACAGGGCTTACTGGCAGTTGTGCAGCATCAACAGCAACATTGATACCCGAAAAAGCCGTGTAGCAGGTCTGCTCCACGGCGCTCAAATTTATATTATTTCTGTACGGGGATAGGCCTATCGCCAACTATTGTCGTTCTATAAAGCTCTCGATCGAATCCTTGATAATCGTTCATCGCCAAGTGCTGCGTACAACGATTATCCCAAACGGCAACTGCGCCAGGTGTCCATCGGAATCGACACGTAAACTCAGGGCGAACACAGTGACTGAACAAGAAGTTCAATAGAGGTGCGCTTTCCTCTTCCGTCATTCCCTCGAAACGTAAGGTATATGTACTATTCACGTAAAGCGCTTTTCTACCGGTCGCCGGATGAATGCGCACGACCGGATGGATAACCTCTGTATCTGCGCCCTCTCCGGTCTGGATATCCATTTTATGAGCGGGATCAGCATTATTGATAAGTACACCATTCGACCCGTACGATTTAACCGGGCTATGGACGGCATTTAACCCTTCCAGCATATTTTTCATTGCAGGCGACAAACGCTCAAAAGCCACATACATATTCGTCCACATGGTATCGCCACCGACGGGAGGAATCACTTTGCTATAAAGTACCGAACCGAGAGGAGGTGTAGCTGCGTAGCTCATGTCCGAATGCCACAGCCCCCCAAAGTTACGCTTGCTCGTTTCTTTAGCGGCTCTTGTGACCGGTAGGATTTCAGGGTGCCCTTCCAGTGCCTTTACAAACGGCACCTCCAATAAATCACCAAACCGACGGCTAAAACTCTTGTGCTGTTCGGGAGTTAATTCCTGGCCACGAAAGAAGATCACGGCATGCTCATGAAATGCATGCGTTATTTCATCGAAAACCTCAGTTGAAAAATCATCTGTCAGTGAGACATTTTTAATCTCGGCACCGATAGAGCCGGCAATTGGCGCAACATCGATAAATTTATACTGGTGTGTCATATAGCCCCCTACTGGATAGTAATGTTTGATGATTTGACAAGGTTGGCCCATTTTTCGGTTTCCTCGTCGATGAAGTCTTCGAATGCCTTAGGTCCGGTTTCGGGAATAATCCCGCCCATATTGCGAATTTTTTCCTGGATAGCGGGATCCTTAAGGATGGCGCTGAACTCCGCGTCAAGCCTGCTTATCACAGCTGGGGGGGTTGCTTTAGGCACCAATACACCAAACCAGCCCGTCACCTGATAACCTGGCAAGCCTGACTCAGCTATGGTGGGGACGTCTGGCAGAGAAGGCGAACGTTCTTTGCTGGTCACCGCAATCGCCCTTAGCTTGCCAGTCTCAACCAACGGCAAGGCTGAGGGCATATTGTCGAACATGACAGGCACTTGGCCGCCCATCGTGTCGGTTAAACCCGGAGAACTTCCTTTGTATGGAATTTGTGTCATCGCTATACCGGCTTGCGACGCAAATAACTCCCCTGCCAAGTGCAACGAAGTTCCTGTACCCGGCGTTGCAAAATTTAATGACGTATTTTGTTTTTTCGCATAATCAATCAATTCGGTCACCGTCTTAACCGGGAGTCCCGGATTGGCAACCAATAAATTGGGGACTTCCATAAGCAAGCTGACGGGAGCCAAGTCTTGCTTCGGGCTATACGATAAGTTTTTATATAGCGAGGGATTTATTGCGATCGGCCCTATATTCCCCATAACCAGCGTGTAACCATCTGGCTTGGACGAAACAACGTGCTGAGTGCCAATATTACCGCCTGCACCTGCCTTGTTTTCGACAACAACGGGCTGCGACAAACGCTGTTCAAGTTCCTTGGCAAGAATCCTGGCCAACATATCCGTGGATCCCCCTGGCGGATAAGGAACAACCCATCGTAGAGGCTGTGATGGCCAGTCACTGCCAGTGGATGCCTGCACATTCCCAAAAACTAGCATCGCAGACAAAAAAAACACTCTTTTCAAACTTATCTCCTAAAAAGTCAACCGAGCCGGTTGCTACTTATTATTAATTGATTTATGATTAAAATGTTCACCTAACGAACTTATATACTGCACAATGAACAAATCAGACGGTAACAGATCAGTTCAGCGCTGTCTAGCGCTCCTGCAAGCCTTTCGAAATAGTCCTTCGCTGACGCTTACGGAGTTGTCCCGATCCGTCGATTTATCCCATTCGACTGTCATCCGCTTTCTAAATACGCTTGAACGCGAAGGCTATGTACGAAAGGACAACCTGGCATGGTCGTTAACGCCACAAATGCTAGAACTAGGTTTTGCCGCGCTCGAAAGCATGGGCGTCACCGAATCGGTGCAACAAACATTGCAACGACTGGCTGACGAGTGCTCCGGCACGGCAAACTTAGGGGAAAAAAACGGCGACCACATAACCATAATAGGTCGAGCGACCGCAGCAGCTGAACGCCGTAGGTTATTAATTATGAATTTGCGTGTAGGCAGTTCACTACCAGCCACAAGCGCACTATATTCAGCACTATCGATGAAAAGCGACGAGTGGAGCGTTGTCGAGTATCCCAAGGGAGACCATATCTCGGTTGCTATACCAGTCATGGTTAGCAACACAAGGGCTCTAACACTTGGCGTCTCTATGAGCCTGACAGACTACCCATTAAGCCGGATTGAAAACGAAGTGCTGCCCTTTCTTAAAAAGGAAAGACTATATATAGAAGGCGTATTGCGGCTTTGAGCTAAGTCGCTTTC
>NZ_JBEBUX010000152.1:0-9615 GCF_040393045.1 Pollutimonas bauzanensis
AGCGTCTGCACTATTTGCTCCACATCGCGCTGGCGTTGCTGCGGCGACACCCCATCGGCGCCCAGATGTTCGCGAATATGCCCTTCCAGCACCTGGGTCATTAACCCGTTTACCGCACCCCGGATAGCGGCAATTTGCTGGAGCACCGCCAAGCAGTCCACCTCTGCTGTAACGGCCTTTTCCAGCGCTTCAGCCTGCCCTTTAATGCGTCGAATGCGGGTTAACAGCGGTTTTTTATCGCGAGCAGTGTGCGCCATGTATTTTCCGTTTCATTAATCTATACAGGGGTATAGTATATTACTGCTCTCGCCCACCAGAACCACATACGATGAAATACCCCTTGCCCGACCACCCTTGGAACCATTCCCATGTCTTCCATGACGGCAATCCCCTAGCCCAAAGAAACACCACCTTGGCAGCCGCTCTCACTGCAACGATGATGGTGGTGGAAATTGTCGGCGGCTATGCGCTCAATTCCATGGCGCTACTTGCGGATGGGTGGCACATGAGCTCCCACACGCTGGCCCTAGGCCTGTCCGTGCTGGCCTATATCTTGGCGAAACGGTTTGCAGCCGATCCTCGCTTTGCGTTTGGCACCTGGAAAATTGAGGTTTTAGCCGGTTATACCAGTGCGCTTTTGCTTGTCCTGGTCGCGGGGTCGATGCTCTTCCAGTCTATTGAACGTCTATTGTCTCCCGGCCCCATCTACTACGATCAGGCTATTGCACTCGCTTGTATTGGCCTGCTTGTAAATATTGTCTGTGCTTGGCTGCTCAAAGATGGGCACGGCCATAGCCATGATCATCATGGACACGACGAGCATGGCCACCATCATAAGGATCTCAATCTCCGTGCAGCCTATATTCATGTCATAGCCGATGCCGCGACATCTGTTCTGGCGATTGTTGCGCTTATCGCCGGAAAATTCTGGGGAGCAAATTGGCTTGATCCCGTAATGGGTATCGTGGGTGCGGTGTTGGTCGCGGTGTGGGCGTATGGCTTATTGCGTGATTCGGGACGCGTGCTGCTCGATGCCGAAATGGACGCGCCGGTTGTAGCCGAAATTCGCCAAGTAATAGAGTCAACCCCAGCAAAGGCAACCATCAGCGATTTGCATGTCTGGCGTGTTGGTAAAGGCAAATTTGCCTGCATTCTCGGGCTAGTGACCGAGGCCGAAGTCTCTCCCGATTATTACCGACATCAGTTACGCATCCATGAAGAATTAGTTCATATCACAATTGAGATAAATAAAATGGATCAAAGCCACCGCAACGCCTGAAAGCCCTACGCCTTTCTGGAAATAGTATGGTTGCCTCCAACCTCAAATCATCACTCAGCAAATTAAGCATACAGCCATTTCCGAGCTCCAGTATGTACAGCACGAGTCGATCCCGTCTTACCACCTTGGTTGGGCCGAACTCAATACGATTCAGTATGCTGGGCTTCAGGGGTGATAAAGCGTGCCGCACTGCCTGACTTGTGGGTCCAGACAGAATCTTACTCACTCGGCCAGCTCTGATGCCACCGTCAGTAATCAAGCACTGGATGTGTCCACAGAAAAACTTACAGGAGCGGGGTTCTGATAGAATGACCCGCCAAGGCGATTTCCACGCGCAGGTGTTAACCAAGAATGAATATTTATGATTAATGCCACGCCATCCATCAAACTTGGTAGTTTCCTCCAAATAGCGCCTTACCTTGCAATGCGAGGCGTGTCGCCGCTGGAGTTCTTCCAGCGCCTCGGCATTTCGCCAAATATTTTCCAGAATCCCGATATATGGCTGCCGCGGGCGATCTGCTTTCATATCGCCAATGAAATGGCAGCGGTCGCACAAGATCCGTTTGGCGGCGCCTACGTGGGACATTTGACGGAAATACGCTCACTCGGCACCTGGGGTGCATTGATCCTGGACTCGACTAACCTGGCCGAGGCTTGCGCAATGGCCGCTGCGAATGCATCCATGCTGCATCAAGGTGGAGAAATAAAAATCGTCACCGAGGGGCGTACGACAAAACTCGTCCATCATTTCACGGGCGAATACGGGTCGGATCCCAGACAATTCATTCTGGGAAGCCTTGCTGTACTTAGAAAAGTCCCTCTTATGGCCAACGAGGCATCGGCCATACGCGTCCACATCAAAGGCTCACGGGCAAGAGGAGATGGGGCGCTCGAAGAATCCCTGGGCCCGAACCTGGAGATGAATGCAGACTACAACATGATCGAATTCGATCGTGATCTGCTCGACACCCCGCTGACACACACGCGCGATGATGCCTGGAAAACCACCGATGCTCTGAAGTGGACGGTTGAAACAGCAGGCATGCTGATCAAGCAGATAGCGGATTCAAACCAATCAAAACTTGCCATCCTTTGTAGGAGTATTGGCATTTCTCCCAGAACGCTGCAACGCCGCCTCAAGTATTGTGGCGTCGATTTCGACGAACTGCGTGATGAAACGCGCCGCAGCGAAGCCCTTAAGCTGCTTGCCGACGGGAAATATAACGCCACCGAAATTGCCTATATGGTCGGTTATAGCGACCAGGCGCATTTCACGCGCGCCTTCAAGCGCTGGACAGGAAACACGCCATCTAGCTACCGCCCTGCCTCAAAGCAAGATGGGATGGACAACGGATAACATCCCCTCTGCCGTCCGACGGCATCGCCCTACAAGCCAGGCGTATGCGCAGCAAAACATCCGGGGCTTCCCCTAGCTTCCGTAACGCTGAAGCTGGGAACTCGGGACATCGGGCGCTCCGCTCACTTCGAAAACAGAAAAGTCACTCCAGCCCGGAAACCCCAGCCAGCCGGCCCACTTTCAGGCGCAGCAGCCCAATAGCGTGCACCGACCTGGAAGCTGACTGGCTGCGAGCCCAGTTTCACTACCTTTGAAACAGTGAAGTTAACCGGAACACTCCACTGCGTCTCTTTCCAATCATAAGAGCTCTCCGTATCCAATCCGAACGTCCATGCCTTATTGTTGGTGTAAGACAAGAACGGCTGTAGGAAGGTGGAGCTGATATCTCTACGGTCACTGTCGCCCGCCAGCGACCAGATGTGATTGGCCAATGCCCCATAGGTCAAGCCGTCCTTTTGCTTCAACAAGACCGCAGAGGGACCTAAGCCCCATTTTCTCGCACCCAGCAGCGAGTGTGTGGCGGAAGGTATCAACAGGGCTGGTCCCGCTCCCCAGATAAGGCCATCTGACGTGGCTCCTTTAGGAGAAAAGAAGAAACTCTGGGTGATATCCCCCAAACCCGACTGGCTGCCTGACTTTCCGACGATGTTATGTTGGGAAACCACCGGAAGGATAGTCCGGGAAATAATATTCCAGTCCTCATTTATAGAAAACGGAATAACGGGCTGCATGTTGACATAGGATTTATATCCATCAGAAGAACCATAGCCGCTATCGTAATTGAACTGAAAAGGAACGCTGACCATTGCGGCTACGGGGTTCGCAAGCTGCTTGGCCAAATCTACCTCTTCAGCATTCGATGACGCCTGTAGTCCGAGCGCCAAAAGCATAAACATTATTAATTTAAATTTCATATTGCCTATTACGTATTGCCTACGCCTAAAAAAATATTAGCTATCTTCTTAAGAAGCGCAAATTCAAACCCTATGCTCGCGTACGTCAGAATCGGTAGGTAATCCCCACGATCGGCCCCTTCTGAATGACGTCGAACTCGAATCCGTTCTTTCGATAATCCACCCCCTGGATTCGATAGCCGGCCATCGCGGATAGATTATTTTTTATCTTATAGCCAACGCCTGCAGCCACGTCCCAGTCTAGATTGGCCTGACCGGCACCGATGTTTCCCCAACCGGTGAAATAAACTTTGTCGGCGAAGAAATATGTGCCACGGACACCGGCAACCATGTCAACCCAGGTAGCGCTGTCGCGCGGTTTCACATGGTCGAGAATTCCCCCTTGAAAATTCAATTCGGTGCTCACGCTCCAGATACGTACCCCGGCAATCAAATCCAGATGCAAACGGTCCGTGCTCTGGACTGTGTATCCACCACCCAGCAGGCCTGAGAATGATTGCGAGGTCACTCCAATTTTTTCCGCCAAGCTACCCTCGGGCATAGAGCCTTTGGCAGAGGTCTTCGTATACGCCACATCGGCGAAGATGCTGTAGCGGCCTCGACGCCCCTCGATGATCCCCATGAATGCATAGTCCAGCTCATTAAAAATCTGCCCAAAATCAGATTTGATCCTGACAGACGAAGAATTAAACTGCCGGACCTTGCCCTGTACCCCAGCCATCCAGAGATAGGGGCTAGCGCTGAACTGCCAACCGGAACGGTCTTCGAATCTGACTGCTAGAGAGGAGTCCGCAAGGCTGCTGGTTTCACCCGCTCGCGCGTCCCCCGGCAACGCCGCGGTAGCCGCGAGCAACAGGGCGAACAGAAAGCTGGCGCTCCTCTGCCCCCTTGACAGCAACCAGTTGCAACGAGGGAGATACTCAGCCCGTTTCCGGTTGGCGTCATTCCCTATATCGCCAAGTCCGTATGCAACCGCTTTCATGAAAGCGCGGCGGCCTCGGCCTTACAGTCCATTGCCGCACTTCCTCCCGCCGCCTTGACGCTCTTCAACTCCTGTTTCGCGGCATCCAGATCAGCCTGGAAACCGGCATCGCTTTGAAGCCTGCTGACCGTCGCGGCGCCCATGATTCTCCCGGCGTCCACATCACTTTGCCAATGCGCATTGCAGATCACGCGGCTCTGCCCAAACGCAAGGCCGCGTGCCAGCAATGCATTTGCTCGTTGCGGGTTAATTTCGGCCAGGACAAGCGCCCAGGCCCATCCCGCAGCGGTGTGGCCCGAGGGATAAGAGCCATCATTTCGCAAGGTTTCTTCATCCTGCGGCGTGCACGTTCCTTCGTTATGCAAAGCAAACGGCCTAGTTCGGTTGTATTTGTTCTTGACTCCATAGGTGGAAAGCCCTGCATCCGTCAGTACACGCTGCATAACCTGATAGGTCTTCGGCGTGCCTTTCTCGTCAATCCTGACGCCAATGGCACAAGAGAAATTCTCTGCAGGCGCCGGGAACTTGAGATCGGCATCCCGTCTGGCCATATCCCAGCGGGCAGTTCCACTCAGCGCGAGGGCGGCTTTTCTTGCCTCTTCGTCTCGCGCAAACGCGGCGCTGTCTTTCTGGGGAGGAGGCCCGAGGAGCTGCAAGCTATTCGGAAGGTCCGCCTGTTTCAGGTAACCGGGGGCCAATTCGAAATGCAGATCGGTCACTTTCCCCATTCCAGGGGAAAGCGCTTGCGCGCCGAGCCACCCGGAAGCCGATACACACAGCATCCCACCAACGACTGCAAGTGTGCGGTTAAAAATCGAGATTTTATACATGCGAGAATCCTTAATTCATCGAGCCACGAGCTGTGGCTGTGGAAAACGCCATTGGCCACTAAGTATCTGTTCATCAGGCTGATAGAGCCTCACCGTGTAGTTCCAGCCTGGCATCGTAGGCAGACAATTAGCGATCTTTCCGTCGCAGCCACCGAACTGAATGACAATCGAACCATCATTACTTTTTTCGGCGGTGAGGTTATTCAATGAATAGGCGTCATACGGATTCTTCTCGAAGTAACCGTCTGCGTTGTAAACGCTCACAGACCAGAAGCTGTTGACCGGGACATGCCCGACCTTGAGGCGATAAACGGTTTTTCCATCGTTCTTCGGTATTACCCCGCTAAGGTAGGTTGCATCCTTGCTCGGATTTCCGCCCCATCCCGTCGCAGTTCCGATCAGGTGCTGGATCGGATCGACCAAGCCCCTCGGCCCGAAAGCCTGATCGTAGTTGGGAATCGTCGAACCCAGAACCAGCAGGGCATCACGCACCTTTTTCTGACTCGCCTGATCCCATTTAGGAATGACAAATTCCCCGGCCTTGTCTTGGTTGACCTGGATGTCATCCTGCAGCGCATGCACCCGTTCAAGGTCTTTTTTATCGGCCGAGTCCCCCAACGTGCGGATAGCGACAAAGACATAGCGCGTGCCGATATCCTTTTTCGTCAGAGTGTGGCTACCCGCGCCATAAAAGACGGCGGGTACGTAGTGGTCTTCGTCGACCACTTGCATCGACATGAATCTCTTACCCGCCTCAGGCAGCTTGATCGTAACTGGACCTGCATCGAGATCGAACACCGCTACTGAGTAAAGCGTGTCTCGATTCATTCGGATTACATTCTGGGCGTCGATGGGAACCGGTTCCCGGCTATGGACAAATTGCCCAAAGCTTCCATCTGCCACCATTTTTCCCATGTAGAGGTCGGACTCGGCACGGGCAAAATTGTCGACACCAACGAGTATCGCCGCATCAGAGGAGGCCAGAGCGTTCGCCCCCCCAAAAGTTGCCAACGTCAGGGCGACCGTTCGCACTACAGATGAATAAAACATTTTCAATCCTCTATATCCGATGAAAACCTGCATCCGCCAGCCTTGCATTTTTTTCGATGCGTGGCCGGCAGATGCAGCGCATGTTGTCCGTTCGACGACCTGGCGAATTCTATAAGGGCATCTCGCCTAGGGCTTGCCATTTGATGCCAAAGACGCTGACGACAGGATGTGTGCTGCGGCAAACATGCATCTTTATCATTCGAAAAAGTAAGGTTCTTATAAAAACTGAGAGACGTCGCTGGGCCTTCCAAAAAAGAACCCTTGAAATGCTGAGCAGCCGACATTTTTCAGATATTTGAACTGTTCAGCCGTTTCGACGCCTTCGGCCACAATATCAACACCCAGCGCTTGCGCCAGCATAATCATGGCCTTAACAATGCCCTGATCTTTCTTGCTCACCACAACGTCGTTAATAAAAGTCTTGTCAATTTTTATACGGGAAACCGATAAGTTCCTCAGATAGCACATGGACGAAAACCCCGTGCCAAAGTCGTCTATGGCAATGCCTACACCGGCACTCCGGATTCTCTTGAATTCACTCTGATGTCTGTTGCCCGTGGAGTTAAAAAAAACGTTCTCTGTTACTTCGAGAATGAGCCTTCCAGGCTCAATTGCATACTTTTCAACTAAGCGCAAAACCTCGTCAAAAAAACACGAGCTATTAAACTGATGCACACTGATGTTGACACTCAAGGTCCATTTGGAGGATTTTGGGCTTTTAGCCCATTGCTCCAACTGCTTGCAGCTTTCTTCCAGTGCCCAAGCTCCCATATCGACTATGGCGCCGCTTCGCTCCGCGATCGGGACGAATTGCGAAGGGGGAATCTGGCCATACTCGGGCGAATTCCAACGCATCAACGCTTCCATACCTATAATTTCTTGTTGTCGATCAACAATCGGTTGAAATCGCAAGAACAGCTCCCCGCGCGCCAGGGCATTGGCCAGTGCATCTTGCAGCGAATGAAAGGCCAGAATGGAGGCATGTTCAATTTCGCCATAGAACATAAACGTGTTCGCGCCCTTCGCCTTGGCTAAGTGCAAGGCCCAATCCAGACGCATCATCACCTCATCCAAACTCGCTCCGTTCCCCTGCATCACCATCGCACTGGCACAGCCGGCGATCGAGATGTCCTGGTTAAGACTGCACTCCCCCAGCGATCCGATTTTTAATTGATATGGCAGGGATAAGGCCGTCAGTAATTTTCTGCTTAGAAGCTCTATCTGTTGAACGGCAGAAATGCGGTCGGCCCCCATTCTCGTCAGAATCACAAGAAATTCGTCACCTCCCATTCTGGAAAGTGTCCCCTCCCCGGGCAAGCATGCGGCTAATCGTTCGGATACGTCGACCAAAAGGCGATCGCCAACCCCGAATCCAAACTGATAATTCACCTTTTTGAATTCATTCAGATCAATAGAAATCAATCCAAAATAATATCCGCTACGCCTGGACTGCGCTTGCTGTTCAACAATTTTCTCCGAAGCTGCGCATCGATCGGGCAAGTCCGTCAAAGCGTCTCGATGGCTTAACCGATCAATCATGTTTTGCTCGGAGATATTCGATATGCTGATTAACCGTTGGAGCCTCGACTTCAGTATTTTCCATGCCGCCCCCTTCCCTGCACAACGAAATTGGTCGAAGAGAAAACCATCAAGACTGTAGATTCCGCGCCGCAGCGCACTGCTTTTTTGATGGTCGAAGTTAGATTAAGAGAATGCGCCGACGAAATCTTGCCATTTGACGCCAAGATTGAACCAACTGCCGGCTTGCGCGCCAGAAAACACTTCAGCCCAGCCATTAGTTTTGCAATACCGTCACGAGAACTCATGTTTTGGGGTAGCAAGCCATATTGGCATCGAATGGCAAGCCCAAGCACTTTTTTTCTCGTAGACTCAAAAAGTTGCGCCTTCGTAATACAACTGCACCGGTTATTTCAGTCAAAGATATGAAAATTTACCCACACCTGATGACCTGCGAGCATTGCGATAGCGTGTATCAACGCTGCGGGTTGGTAGCAGGCCAGGTTGCGCACTGCAATCGATGTGAAGCCGTGCTCCAACGGGCCAATCCATTGAATATTGATCGGTGGCTGGCATTGACCATCACAACAGCAGTCGTATTTCTGATCGCGAACGTTTGTCCGGTGGTACGCATCAGCCTGAATGGAATGCACAGAGAGGCGACCTTGTGGGAATTTTCATGGGCCCTCGCACAAGGAACAGTGGCGCCAATTGCGATAGTTGCTGCATTAGTGATTATCTTGGTGCCACTCGCACAGATTGTCTTGCTGACATGGGTGCTGGCTTATGCGCGCGTTGGCCATCGCGCACCAGGTTTTGCATCGGTACTGCGAATACTGGCGCTCTTGCGACCGTGGAGCATGGTTGAGGTTGGCGTGCTCGGTATTTTGGTGGCGGTTATCAAGCTGATCAGCCTTGTGGAAGTAGCCCCCGGCGCTGGCATCTGGGCGACCGCTATCCTTATGGTGCTCATCACAGTGACTACCAACCGCGATCTCTCTTCGCTGTGGGAATTGACCGAAAGTGATTCAGCGTTGCGAAGGGGATATGCGACATGAATAGACTGCCATTCGCAAGCGATTTGTCGATAGTAGGCTGCCACACATGCGGGCTTGTTTGCGAGAACGTTAAGACAATTGGGCGAGCCGCTCGCTGCCCTCGCTGTGGCTCAATGCTCCATTCTCGACGTCCGAACGGCATTACTCGCGCCTGGGCTCTGCTCCTAACTGCCGTCATCTGCTACATCCCCGCCAATGTGTTGCCCGTCATGTACACGAGTCTGCTTGGCAGAGGCACTAGTAGCACCATCATGGAAGGGGCTGTGGAGTTCTGGACGTCTGGTTCCTATGGAATTGCATTAGTAATTTTCATAGCGAGTGTGGCGGTGCCTTGCGGAAAATTCCTGATTCTTGGACTGTTACTCGCGACCTCACAACGGCGTAGTCGATGGGCGACGCGAGAGCGCGCCAAGTTGTATCGCATGGTGGAGTTCGTCGGGTACTGGTCGATGCTTGATGTTCTGGTGGTTGCCGTGGTAGCGGCTTTAGTGCAATTCCAAGACCTGACCGATATATCGCCGCGCATCGGCATCCTTTTCTTCGGCATGGTAGTGATATTTACGATGCTTGCGGCTATGTCCTTCGACCCCAGACATATTTGGGACGGTGAAATCAATGGTGATGATG
>NZ_JBEBUX010000153.1:0-9536 GCF_040393045.1 Pollutimonas bauzanensis
GCCAGAGCTGTGCCGCGAGCACGGCACCCACCGTTGTGCACTACCTCGTTTGAACTATCTATCGCTCAAAGCGCCGAATTTTCTTCTCCCATAAGCTTGTCCTGCGTCCTTGTATCGAAGTCGCTGGCGTCGTGCCGCTCATGAAGTTGACTCGACGGAATGCCGCTTGTGCGGTTGACCTTGCGGCCCCGGGCGACGGCTGGCCGGGCGAAGACCTGATCGGCCCAGCGCACCACGTTCTTGTAGTCTTGCACCGAAAGGAATTCCGCCGCTTCGTATTGCCAACCCTTCACGAGGCCGCCGTACCAGGGCCAGATCGCCATGTCCGCAATCGTGTAATCGGCGCCAGCAACGAACTCGTTGTCGGCTAGTTGACGGTCCAGCACGTCGAGCTGGCGCTTGACTTCCATGGCGTAGCGGTTGATCGGGTATTCCTGCTTGGTTGGTGCATAGGCATAAAAGTGGCCGAATCCACCCCCGAGAAAGGGCGCCGAACCCATCTGCCAAAACAGCCACGAAAGCGTCTCGGCGCGAGCTAGTCTGTCTGTCGGCAGGAAGGCGCCGAACTTTTCGGCAAGGTACATGAGGATTGCGCCGGATTCGAAGACCCGGGTTGGTGTTGGTTCGCTGCGGTCCAGCAACGCTGGTATCTTCGAGTTGGGATTGACTTCGACGAAGCCGGAGCTGAATTGATCGCCTTCGCCGATTCTAATCAGCCAGGCGTCGTACTCTGCCCCCCCATAGCCAAGCGCGAGCAGCTCTTCCAACATAATGGTGACCTTCTGACCGTTCGGGGTTCCAAGCGAATAGAGCTGCAATGGATGTTTGCCGACGGGCAGTTCCTTGTCGTGGGTGGCGCCTGCGATGGGCCGGTTGATATTCGCGAAGGTGCCGCCGCTTTCTTGGTCCCACGTCCAGACTTTGGGCGGTACATATTCGATTCTGTCAGTCATTACTAGTTCTCCGAGGTCGATGTCTATGCCTATGTGCTGCTTACAATAGCTGGTATTTCATCCAATCCACCAACCACATGCGATGGTGTCGTGCCCAATTCGTCAAACGTATTGCCGCGACGATTAACCCAGCAAACGTCAAATCCGAAATGGCGCGCACCCGATGCATCCCATGCGTTCGACGAAACAAACAGAATCCGGGGCGGTGGTAGACCTAGCGTTTGGCAAGCGAGCGTATAGACGCGTGGATCGGGCTTGAATACTCCCACGCGTTCAACGCTGATCAGGTGCGAGAAATGTTCTTGCAAGCCAGAGTTTTTCACAACACTGTCAATCGAGAAAACTGACCCATTAGACAAGATAGCCAGCGGCAGTCCCATGTCTTTCAATCGCTGCAATGCAGCGGGTACTTCTGGGTACGGCGACAGGTTTAGATAAGCATTGCACAGCATGGCGCAAGTCGTCTCGTCGAGATCTAGCTTCAGGTGATTGCAGGTGTAGACGAGCGCGTCATGGGTCGCTTGCTCGAACGAAATGTACTGTCCCATCAAGCTGCGCAACCAGGTATATTCGAGCTGCTTCTGCCGCCACATCTCGCTAATCTGCATGCCTTGACCGGGATACGCAGCATCACACTGTTGAACGACCGAATGGACGTCGTACAGCGTGCCGTAAAGATCAAAAACGATAGCCTGTGTGTTCGACATGGAACACTCCTTTTACACGATCAGAGGGCGAATGGTCCTTTACTGCCTCGGCAAGCTCCGGCTTGCCGTTCAGGCCGCCGGTGGGAAGTTTGAGGGGAAGAGTGCACGTTTAGTTTCCTCATCAATTACCTTCTTGAACGCAATATCGGCCCCGACCATCCGCGCACGTGCGACAGCTGGCCTGGCATCGATCTCTCGAAACCAGCGTTTGATGTTCGGGTAAGGCGCCAACGGATCCTCGGCACCCTTCATCACCCTGGGCGCTCTGTCCAGCCATCCCCAAGCAGAGATATCGGCGATGGTGTATTCATTGCCGACGATGAACTCACGATCATTCAAATGATCATCCAAGACTTTGTAATGACGCTCGATTTCGCGGCGGTAGCGATTAACGGCGTAGTCCTGGCCCGCAGGCGCCGCATGCTGAAAATGCACGGCCTGTCCCGAAAATGGCCCGAGGCCACTGCCGATAAAAAGTAGCCATGACAAGAGCTGCGGACGATCCTGGGCCTGGCCGAGGAAGCGCCCCGTCTTCTCCGCAAGGTACATCAGGATTGCCGTGGAATCGAAGACCGTCGCCGGTTGCCCGCCCGGCCCATCCAAATCCACAATTGCGGGAACCTTGCCGTTTGGATTGATTTTGCGAAACTCGGGGTCGTGCTGCTGACCCTTGCTGGTATCCACCGGCACAACCTCGTATTCCAGCCCTGCTTCTTCGAGAAAGAGTGAAATTTTGGCTGGATTAGGTGTCGGATGATAATAGAAATGAATCATTTGCAATGCCTCGTACGGGTGATACCAAGTTGGCGAACATGTTCACAATTGCCAAAACATCGATTGAGTTCCAGATATAGAGCAATATTCGAAAGGAAAGAAGCCCTTGATCACGAGCTTATGTCTTATATCAATTGATCTAAAATAGCCTTTTTATATCAATCGATCTAAAATAGTCAAGTATTAGATCAACATCTGCTATGTGTCAGAACACCTGGACAATCTTATATGGGCAGACCAAGAGAATTCGATGAAACCGAAGTCCTCGTTGCGGCGATCGACTGCTTTTGGGAACGCGGGTACGAAGCAACCTCGATCAGAGAACTCGCCGACAAGATGGGATTGACGGGCGCAAGCTTGTACAACGCTTTCGGCGACAAGCGAACCCTATACCGCAGGGCGCTTCATCATTACATCGAAACCAGCTTCGCAGATCGCGTACAGCGGCTTGAAGGCAAGCTACCTCCGCTACAAGCGATCAGCGCCTTTTTCTCGGAGATCATTGAACGGTCCCTGGATGATAAGCAGCGAAAAGGATGCATGCTTGTGAATTCGGCGTTGGAGATTGCCCCGCATGATCCAGAGTTCCGCAAAATTGTCACCGAGGTTCTCGGGCATATCGAGGCTTTCTTTCGCCGATGCGTCCAGGCCGGCCAACAAGACGGAACGATAACGACATCCCAGTCCGCCGCAGACCTGGGACGCCTCCTATTTGGCGTTCATGTCGGATTGCGCGTCGTTGCGAGAACAAGACCCGAACGAGCGTTGCTCGAAGGGATGGTTCGCCCCGCGCTAGCGCTTTTAACCCTTACCTAGGGCACCCCCGCCGAGGCGTTTGTATTAGCCGCATAAACTGGCAGATTCTGCTGGGTCAATACATCTCTGTCGCCGGGGCCATGTTCGTAGAAATAGACAATACAAAGTGGAAAACGGGCAAATTCAAACCCTTTGATTCTGGAAGAGCGGCTGCGGCTACGTTAATATAACGAAAGACAATAAGCTTATTCCCAAATGGGGTACATCTTGCCAGACATAGCAGCACCACAAGAAGCAATCGAACTTTCGACGATTTCCGAACGAGAGCAACGCGGCAATATCGCGCGCCTGACGGTGGCACAGGCTCTGGCCGGGGCAAACTCGGTCGTTGTCTACGCCACAGGCGCCATTATCGGGCACACGCTCGCACCGGATAAAGCGCTGGCGACCTTGCCGATTTCCATCTTCGTGGTGGGCATGGCCGCTTGCATTCTTCCAGCCGGCGCGATTGCCCGGCGATATGGCCGCCGCATGGCGTTTCTGGCGGGGGCCGGTTGTGGCGTCCTGGTCGGCGTGCTGGCGGCGCTTGCGGTCATAATCGGATCGTTCTGGCTGTTCTGCCTGGCGACCTTCTTTGGCGGGTCCTACGCAGCGGTCGTGCTCTCTTTCCGTTTTGCCGCAGCCGACGGCATCAATCCGGCGAAGCGGGCTCGCGCGCTGTCGTTTGTAATGGGCGGCGGCGTCGTGGCCGGCATCGTGGGGCCGCAGTTGGTCAACCACACCATGTACCTATGGCCCGCCCACATGTTCGCCGCCACCTTTATCGCGCAGGCGGTCGTCGCGGCGCTATCAGCCATCGTGCTGCTGGGCGTGAAGCTGCCCAAGCCGTCTGCGGCGGAGATCGCAGGGGGAAGGCCGTTGGGGCTCATCATCCGCCAGCCTGTCTTCATTACGGCGATGATCTGCGGTGCAGTTTCATATATGCTGATGAATTTTCTGATGACCGCTGCGCCGCTGGCAATGCAGCTTTGCGGCCATTCGCAAGAAAGTGCCAACCTGGGGCTTCAGTGGCATGTGATCGCCATGTACGCGCCCAGTTTCTTTACTGGTCGCCTTATCACGCGCTTTGGCGCTGGACGGGTGGTGTCCGCCGGACTGCTACTTATCGGCGTATCCGTCGCCGTGGGCCTGACCGGGATTGATGTCGCGCATTTCTGGCTGACCCTGATCCTGCTTGGCATCGGCTGGAATTTCGGCTTCATTGGCGCTTCTGCGTTAGTGCTGGAATGCCATCGGCCCGAAGAGAAGACACGCGTCCAGTCATTCAATGACTTCATTGTGTTCGGCACGATGGCGGTGGGCTCCTTCGCTTCGGGCGGATTGCTGGCGGCTTATGACTGGGACATGGTGCTTTGGGTCTCGTTGGCCCCGCTTGCCTTGGCAGTGCTGGCCCTGGGCGGGGCTGTACTGAACGCCAGGCGAGTTTATCGATCAGCGTGAATGTCGATGTTCTACCGCCAACACGTCCTGCACGGTTTTCGCGATCGCCTTGGAAAATTCTGGTTCGTTGATGTGTAGCGGTAGTTTTTCAAGGCGGTGCGTAGGCGTTTGCACAAAGTGGCGATCAATGGCCGAAAAAAGGGCCTGGTTAGCTTCGGGGTCGTAAAACGGCTGGCCGGGGCAGTCTATGGCTGACAACCCTTTCATGGGCAGCAGTAAATGCACGACGCCACGTGATTGATTCAGCCGCGTGGCGATAGCCTCGCCGGCACGGTCAAGTTCTTGGGCCGTACTGCGCATTAGGGTGACTTGTGCGTTATGCACATGGAATAGACGATGGCTGAATCTTGCAGGAACGGTTTCGCGCGGCCCCCAGTTGATCATATCCAAGGCACCGACCGAGCCTATCCAGGGAAGCCCAAGCTCGGCCGCGGCGGCGAGGCGATCGGGCCCTGCGTCGCAGGCGCCGCCGACGAGATGCTGACCCACTTCGGTGGTCGTGACATCAACGATGGCCTGCAACATGCCCGCCCGCGCAAGCGCTTCCATTGTTCTACCTCCCATGCCATTGGCATGGAACACTTGGCAGTCGTATGTCGCGTCGAGTCGATGCGATACGGCCTGCACGCATTCGGTGGTGACGCCGAACATAGTCAAGCCGAGGGCGGGGCGCTTATCATCCAACCGTTGCGCCGCTACATGCGTCACCATACCGGCAATGGCATGGGCCGCGTTGGCAAGAATCATGCGCGACAGGCGGTTCAGTCCGGCCAGATCGGTGACCGGATTGAGCAGCATGACATCGTAAACGTCCACAAACGGTGTAACGGTCCCTGAGGCAAGTGTCGTTACCAGCAGCTTGGGCATGCCGTATGGGAGCACATGCAGCGACGGCGCGATCATGGATGTGCCGCCGGATCCGCCTATGCCTATGAGTCCCGAGATAGCTCCCGCTTGTTGCCGAGCACTAACGAGCCGTCGCAAGGCTTGCCCCATTGCGATGACAGCAGCGCCGCGGTCATTCCCGCCGAGTACATGGTCCGCGCCCGACTCATGATACGAGGCTACCTCGGTAGCCGACATGTCGGCCTGACTTGGCGCGCCCCGTGTGCTGATGTCGACGGTGAAGACCGGCGAACCTGCCTGCTTAATCAGCGTGGCAAGATAGCAGAGCTCCTCGGCCTTGGTGTCGAACGTGCCCACTACCCACACGCATGCTTCGTCCGCGATCATTTTTCTTTTCCGAAGCGCTCGTTCACGCATTGAAAGAAAATGCGGAACGTATTCTCGACCCGCTCGACTGCCTCAGCTTCTTGGTCTGCTGGCACATCGAACGTCGCCCACCATTCGCCGAAGCACTGCCCAGTTTCGGTGATAGGCAGAAGGTGCATCTGTGCGACATAGTTGCTCCAATCTGCATCGATGTGCAGAATCTCGTAGGTGCATCGATGATCGAGGTCTGACAATTCGAGAAGCCGCTCGCGCAGTGTGCCGCCGTCCTCGCGAACCGTGAAGTGACGCACGCAGCCGACCTGATCCGGCGCCAAGTTGCCTTCGATGTAGGAGTTCTCGAAGTAGGGGTGGTAGTTGCCCAGATCGCCGAAATCGCGCAGCATCTCCCACGCCTGTTCGAGCGTGGCTTGCATGACGGCGCTTACATAAACTCGAGCCATTTGAATCCTTTGCTTTATCGGGTTAGGGATTTGTACAAACGCACGTGCTTTTCGATCGCGACTTCGACAGGAAGTCGTTCCATGCTGCTTGCGCCGTAGAAGCCGTTGCAGTGTTCACTGTGACGCAAGACGTATTGCACGTCGTCAGGCATGGAGATGGGCCCGCCGTGTGCAATAACGATAATATCCTTGCGGATTTTACGGGCCGCCTCACCCCATTCGTCAATCAGCCGTACTGACTCCTCCAGTGATTTTGATGAGTTTGCGCCTATGCTGCCCCCGACCGTTACGCCCATGTGAGGAACAATAAAGTCGGCACCAGCCTTCGCCATTTCCGTCGCCTCATCGGCGCTGAACACATAGGGCGTGGTGAGAAGATCCAATTCATGGGCTTGGCGAATCATATCGACTTCAGTAGAGAAGTTGATGCCTGTCTCTTCCAGGCTTTGGCGGAATGTGCCGTCAATAATCCCAACCGTCGGGAAGTTTTGAACTCCGGCGAAACCCAGGTCTTTCAGTTTTTTCAGGAATACCGGCATGATGATGAACGGATCAGTACCGTTCACACCGGCCAGCACGGGTGTGCGTTTGCATACCGGCAATATTTCGCCAGCCATCTCGAGCACGATGTCGTTGGCGTTGCCATACGCCAGCAAACCAGCTGACGATGCACGCCCAGCCATACGGTAGCGCCCGGAGTTGTAGACCACGATAAGGTCGATTCCTGCGGCTTCCTCGCATTTGGCCGAGATACCCGTGCCGGCTCCACCGCCGATAATTGGTTCGCCCCGGGCGACCATGTCCTGAAACCTCTGCATCAATGCCTGGCGATCATGCCTTGCCATAACTACTCCTTAATAAAACGTTTTTGTGTGATGATTCGGTTTATGGAAAATTCTGATTTGGCCGAAACGCACATTCTCGGTGACGACACACGTCTCATTACCGTGCGCGCCGAGCATTGCGAGGCACTTGCCTCGCGCCATATTGCGCATGTTGCCGTCATCGACGCTGCCGCGCCGTATACCGTTGTTCGTACCCACTTGAGCGGCGCCTTCATGCAGGTATGCCTGGGCGGAGAGGGGCAAACGTTGCTTGACGGTCGATGGCATAAACATGCCGAGGGCATAGCCAGCTTCGCACCTGCACATGTACTGCATGCCTTCCATTGCGCGCCGGATAAGCGGTGGCAGCTCTGTTGGGTACGCTTTATGCCCACATCGCCGCGGTCGCTGGCGGGTGCCATGGCGCCGGGGCTGACCCGATTCGATGGACGTCCGCTTGAACACGCTATTTTGGGGCTTTCGCACGAGATGGAAAGCGCCGCGGATCCGGGCACCTGCGCTACCTGGGTCGATATTATCGAACGCTATGTGGCTCGCATGATCGATCCCTGGCAGCGGGAGCCCAGGTTGAATGACATGTGGAAGGCGGTTCTTGTCGACATTGGCCGGCCATGGAGCCTTGAAGATCTGGCCCGCCTGGCCAATATCAGCCCAGAACATTTGCGCCGCTTGTGCTGGAAGAACTTTGGGCGCAGTCCTGGCAGACAATTGACCACGATGCGAATTGCCCAGGCGGCGCACGAACTCGTCACCACCCAAAAGAAAATTGAGGCCATTGCACGTGATGTCGGTTACGTGAATCCCTTCACGTTTTCCAACACTTTCAAGCGCCTTACCGGCTTCCGGCCGTCGGAATACCGGTCGCGGCCCCGCACTTAGCGCGGTCGCGCGCTGCCAATGAATATGAGACATGTACGAAGCTATCGCCGTTATTTTTTGACCAGATAGCAGGTGCTGTCTGCCAATGGCGCAAACGCCTGCGCTGCCGGAATGGTTTTGACCAACTTGTAGTAATCCCAAGGCGCCTTGGACTCTTCGGGCGACTTCACTTCCCACAAATACATGTCATGAACCATGCGGCCGTCTTCTCGAATCTTGCCATCCGTGGCGAAAAAGTCGTTAATGGGTGTTTCGCGCATTTTGGCGGACACGGCGTCCGGATCATCGGTGCCTGCGGCCTGGACCGCTTTCAGGTAATGCATGGTGGATGAATAATCCCCGGCGTGAGCCATATTCGGCATGCTCTTCATGCGTTCAAAATAGCGCTTGGCAAATTCCCGCGACCCTTCGTTCATATCCCAGTACCAGGCATTGGTAAGCAGCATCCCCTGGGCTGCGTCAAGGCCCAGCGCGTGTACGTCATTGATCCACATAAGCAACGCAGCCAGCTTCTGTTTAGGCGTTAGCCCGAACTCACGGGCCGCTCTGATGGCGTTGATGCTGTCGTGCCCGGTAGAGGCCAGGCCAATAATTTTGGCGCCCGAGGTTTGCGCCTGCAGGATATATGACGAATAGTCCGTCGTGCCCAGCGGATGGCGGGCTGCGCCCAGTACTTTGCCGTTCGCCGCGCGCACCACATCGCTGACCTGCTTTTCAAGACCGATGCCAAAGGCAAAGTCCACGGTCAGGAAATACCATGTATCGCCACCCGGCTGCTCTGCCACGGCACGGCCGGTTCCATGAGCCAGCGAATAGGCGTCATACGTATAGTGGACGGTGTACGGCGAGCACATATCGTTGGTCAATCCCATATTCGACGGGTTGTTGACGATGATGTGGCGCTTCTTTTCTTTCGCGATCCCGGCAACGGCCAGAGCGACGCCAGAATTGGCCAAATCGGTAATCATATCCACACCGTCCCGGTCGAACCATTCCCGCGCCCTGGCCGCGCCGATGTCCGGCTTATTCAGGTGGTCGGCGAACAGAACCTCGATGGGCTTGCCGAACATCGTGCCTCCAAAATCTTCAACAGCCATTCTTACGGCTTCGACAGCGCCCCTGCCGGACACATCGGCGTAAGTGCCCGAGATGTCAGTCAATACACCAATGCGCAGTGCGTCGCCGGAAAGCGACTGAGCTTGTGCCGTGGCGATGCCTGCAATCAAAGCGACGGACGCCGCCGTACATTTCCATAGTTGGGTCTGCATGAATTGTCTCCTGTATGGGTCGAGTCGCAGTAATCGCGACTTTAGCCGTGTGTTCTCACGGTACAAGGCCATGCTAAGTACGCGGCAACCGCAAGTCCATACCGCCAAGACACCAGTACCTATCAGGAATACACAGGCCGCGGTGGCTCGTGCAAGGCCGACGTCGGGATGTGTGTTTTCG
>NZ_JBEBUX010000154.1:0-9524 GCF_040393045.1 Pollutimonas bauzanensis
AAAAGGTCGCCGACAACATCCCATGGCAGCGGTGCCGGCGGAATAGTATCGGGGGTCACGTCCCCACTTACTGTGATGATTTGCGCCCAGGCAGGTTGCGCACTGCAGATGCCCGCCATAGCCATAACAAGCGCGGCGGCCTTCAATAGCACACTGGGACTGCGGTGATTAGCTGCAGGCTTCAATCGGCGGCTGCCCTTGCCTTGCCCACGAGCGTTTTCACTGACGACCTGAAAAACTCCTTGGCTGCGGTTAAAGACGATGCGATAAATATGATTCATGGGGATTCTTTGTTGGGATCGGTGACCATAGGAAACCAACTGGCACCTGGAGAGGGGAGCAGGAATAAAATTATTAATGTTTTGTAGATGTGGGCCGAGGACAGGTGGCACGGAATTGGCGTACACACCGGCCTGAAGTGATGCCGAGTATAAAAGTTTGAGATCGATTGAAACTGAGCAAATCTGAGCGCCAGCATTGAAACGGCGTGTGAAGCTGCCTACCGCTCCATCCTCATCTCAAACCACGCCTCCGTATCGCCCAAGGCGCGTTCTAGCGTTCGGCGGAAACGCTCTTCTGCAGCACGCCTGGCGCGCTCGGTTATTTCTGCGGGGGCGTCTTGAAGAGTGATGATGTATCTCATGGCTGCGCTTCCACAGTTCTGTTTATTTACACAGCTTTTTGCCATAGAAAGCAGAAACGACATTGGAATTTTTCAGGAGGTTGGCCCTGGCTAAGCCGACCGCACTGCACCTAAGGCTTCTCTGGCCATCCGGTTGGCTAACTGTTCGGCCCCCATGCATTTCACGAGGTGTTCAGCCCAGATGTTTAGCGCTTCTTTACGCTCTTTCCAGTACGCGTACTGATCGTATATGTCTTCAACACCCGGGAGCTTGTGGTTTAAGCACATTTCTGAAATGTCGCGGGAGGGGCAGTGCAAGCGGGATCTCCATGGCTGCGCCCATCTTCGATGTCGGTAGCCCTCATAGACCAGCCCCAAGGGATAGTGAGGTCGTCTATATAGATATTTTCCTTCTTGGCTTTCGAAAACTCCCCGACTCGCACGGCGGTCGCCAATATAATACGAAGGCTTAATTGGTTCTGTCAGTTCATGTCGGCGTTCATAGTCAGATGCAGCTCGCCATCGTTCAGTATGAGCCATACCTTCTTCGGCGGCCAAGCGGAACCATAATATTCAATAATTACATTAGCTTAATGGCTTCTGTGACACGGTCAGAATCGTGTAAAACCTCAGATAAGAACGATATCGTATTGTTCCTGGGAATACTGGCTTTCCACTTCCAGCGATATCGGTTTGCCGATAAAGTCGCCCAGCATGGCCAAGTGCGGGCTTTCTTCTTCCAGAAACAAGTCCACGATTGCCTGCGATGCCAGGATGCGGAATTCCTTAGGGTTGAACTGCCGCGATTCACGCAATATTTCACGCAGTATTTCGTAGCACAATGTGCGCGGCGTGCGCACATTGCCGCGCGATTGGCAGGTGGGGCAGGGCTCGCACAATTGATGCGCCAGGGAATCACGCGTGCGCTTGCGCGTCATTTCCACTAATCCCAACTGGCTGAACCCGCTGACTGTCATGCGAGTGCGATCTTTGGATAAGGCCTTATTCAGTTCGGCCAGCACCGAGCTGCGGTGCTCGACGTCATCCATATCGATGAAATCCAGGATGATAATGCCGCCCAGGTTGCGCAGGCGCAATTGGCGAGCCAGCGCAATAGCAGCTTCCAGGTTGGTTTTGAAGATGGTGTCGTCAAAGCTGCGTCCGCCGACGAATCCACCGGTATTGACGTCGACCGTGGTCAGCGCTTCGGTTTGGTCGATGATCAGGTAGCCGCCCGACTTCAGGTCGACCCGTCTGGACAGCGCCCGGGCGATTTCTTCATCCACATTGGCTGTGTCGAATAAGGGGCGCTCGCCGCTGTAATGTTTGATGCGGCTTAATACAGATGGTGTGTAGATCTTGGCCCACTCCAGCAGTTCCTGAGCCGTCGACCGAGAATCAACGGTAATTGTGCCGGTAGATGGCCCAACCATATCGCGCAGCACGCGCTGGGCCAGAGTCAGGTCTGTGTAAAGCACCGATGGCGCGGGCTGACTTTTGGCCCTGGCCTGGATACTGTTCCATATGGTGCGCAGATAAGACTGATCCGCTTGTAGCTCTTCGTCTGTCGCGCCTTCGGCCTGTGTGCGGACAATGAAACCACCGCTTTCATCTTCGGGCATGAAAGACATGACGCGATCGCGCAACGATATCCGATCTTCTTCCGATTCAATCTTTTGCGATATGCCGACATGCGGATCGTAAGGCAGATACACCAGCATGCGGCCGGCGATGCTGATTTGAGTAGAAAGGCGCGCGCCTTTTGTACCCAGCGGGTCTTTGATAACTTGCACCATCAATGACTGGCCTTCGAACAGCAGTTTTTCGATAGGGGTAATGACGGCGCCGCTAGTGCGTTCGGCGCGATTCTGCCTGAGGTCGGCGACATGAATGAAGGCAGCGCGCTCCAGCCCAATGTCGACGAAGGCGCTTTGCATGCCAGGCAGCACGCGAACCACTTTACCCAGGCAAAGATTGCCCACGTGGCCGCGCTGAATGCTGCGTTCTATATGTAGCTCCTGGACAGACCCTTGTTCTACTACTGCTACCCGCGTTTCGAAAGGCGTTACGTTAATAAGAATGTCTTCAGTCATGTACTTTCGCAATCGGTTGCTTGAATGCGACAAGTGTAGGGCGAATCGCGGCGTTAATCGACTGTTACACCAGCCTCTTTGACGATTTTGCCGTAAATATTAATCTCGGAGCGGATGAAGCTATCCAGATCCTCTCCGTTCAACCCGGACGGGAGCAGGCCTTGGCCAGTCAGTTTCTCCTGAACATCAGGCATTTTCAGGATTTTCTGTAGCTCGTTGTCGATTCGCCCGACAATGGCGGTTGGTGTGCCTGCAGGTGCGACTATGCCGTACCATGTCCCTGTTTCGAAATTTGGCAATGCCTTTTCCGACATGGTGGCGGTGTCCGGAAGCGCCGCTATGCTTGTCAGCGACGCGACCCCGAGCGGCCGCAGTTTGCCGGTTTTTATATACGGAAGCAGCGTCACCAGGTTATCGAACTGTGCATCGACCACGCCGCCTAGCAAATCTGTGGTGGCCGGCGCACTGCCTTTGTAAGGAACATGGACGACATTAATTCCCGCTGTTTTTTCAAAATACACGCCTCCCAAATGCTGAGCGGTTCCCACGCCTCCATTTCCAATGGTTACTTTGCCTGGGTTGGATTTTGCATAAGCAATAAATTCTTCGGTGTTTTTAACTGGCAACGATGGGTGTGCGACAAGCAGCAGCGGCGCTTTGACCAATAGTGTTATGGGTTTGAAGTCTTTGATCGGATCGTAAGGGAGCTTAGGATATACAGCAGGATTTACCGCCATGAAGCCTGCTGCTGCCAAGAGGAGTGTGTAGCCATCTGCGCTAGCTCTTGCCCCGGCTTCGGCCCCGATAATGCCGCCCGCTCCAGGCTTGTTTTCTACGACTACGGGTTGGCCTAATCCCTCGGTGAGTTTTTGCCCCATCATGCGGGCCAATTGGTCGCTTGCCCCGCCTGGCGCAAAAGGAACAATAATGCGTAATGGTTTATTCGGAAAGATTTCGGCTGCCTGTATCACTGAACTCGTTGTCGCCATGAACAACGCGCTTGTAATCAACGCCGCCGCGAAAACTCGTGAGGGGCTTCTCTTTGTGTTGCGATGATTCATTAGTGTGTCTCCTCTATTATTGTCTTTTGCCTGCGCTTACGTTGCAGACTGTGGTCAGGCTACGGTATGGCGCAGCACGAAATCATTATTGATAGTGATGCCAAGTCCTGGGCGATCAGGGATTTCGACCATGCCGTCAATCACCGGAAAGCTTTCTTCTGCGAGTTCGTGCAGTAGCGGATTTGCACCAAGCGAGTATTCAAGCAGCCAGCCAGCGGGCGAGGCCGCTGCGACTTGAGCGCCTGCCGAGAAAGCCAGGGCACCGGTCCAAAGATGGGGCGCAAGTCTCAGATTCCAGGCGGAGGCAATTGCTCCAATGCGCATCGCTTCGCTGATGCCCCCGCAAATTGCAAGGTCGGGTTGGAAAATATCGACAGCGCGAAGTTCTGCCAGGTCGCGAAAGTCGAAGCGATTGAATTCGCTTTCACCCGCAGCGATAGGTATTGCCGTCGAGGCGCGCACTTCAGCCATTCCTCGTTTGTCGTCTGCTGTGATTGGTTCTTCGAACCACATGAGGTTCTGGTCTTCGACTAGTCGACAAAACCGCTTTGCCTCAGCAACGTTATAAGTACCGTGCGCATCACACGCAAGTCCGATATCGGGGCCTATCGCTTCGCGCGCTGCCCGTACACGCTTGGCGGAATTGATTGGGTCTCCGTCGATGACGCCAACACGCATTTTGACTGCTTGAAACCCGCCGCGCTCGATGTACCCCAGTAATTGTTCGCCTATATTGTCGGCGTCGGCCCACCCGCCTGAGGCATACGCTGGCAGCTTTTCTGCTTTGCGGCCGCCAAGCAAACGCCATACTGGCGCATTGAGATGCTTCCCGAGTAAATCCCACAAGGCCAGGTCGATGCCGCTGATAGCCGACACTGAAATTCCTCGGCGGCCCAGAATCGGAAATACATGCCCCAGCTTGAGTGCGTAGTGGGCTCTGCTGCCGTTATACATTAGCTCCCATAGCCGGTTGATGTCGCGAGGGTCTTCGCCGACCAGCAATGGGCCGAATTTTTGATTTATCAGCGAGACCAGTGCGCGGCAGTTGCCCTCGCTTCCGACCTCTTCCTTGGCTTCACCGTGCCCGACCAATCCGCAGACTGTTTCAACGCGAACTAGAACGGTATCGAATGAGGCAATGCGGCCGAAATCAGAGACATGCTGCTGCTCGTATGGAATGGGAACATGAAGCCAACGGGCTTCTATGCTTTTGATTTTCATGTGCGTCCTATATGAGAAAGGCGGCTAAGAATGTCTGCTTTTGCCTCGGTGTTTACTAGATGCTGTGGTAGTTGCCCAGCTACCAGGGCCAAAGCCTGTTCTGCTGCGACACGACCCATGCGCCGCATGCTTTCGTCTGTTATGCCAGCAAGATGCGGCGAAAGGATGACATTGGGCAGCGTCCGTAACGGAGAGCTGTCAGGTAGAGGCTGTTGCTCGAACACGTCAAGCGCAGCGCCAGCCAAACGCTGCTCGCTGAGCGCCTCGATAAGTGCTGATTCGTCTATGACAGCTCCCCGAGAGACGTTGATCAGGAAGGCTTGTGGTTTCATCCTGGCGATGCGGGCCGCATTGACCAAGCCGCGGGTGCTTTCATTCAGAGGGCAGGCCAGCACAATGACATCGGCCATCGGAAAGATCTCGTCTAGCGTCACTGCGGTGACAAAAGACGGCATTGCTGCGCTGCTGTGTCGAACTCCTACGACCCGCATGCGCAGTCCTTGACTGCATATGCGGGCTAGTTCGGTGCCGATGGCACCGACGCCAATAATCCCGATGACCTTTTCAGCCGCTTCTGCACTTTCGTCGGCGAGCTTTCGCGCGTTATTCCAACTCTGGCTGCGCAGGGTGTGGTCGATACGGTTTAAGCGATGCATCAAGGTAATCATTTGTCCAACAACATACTCGGCAACCGACGTTGAATTTGCCTTTGGCACATTCGCCACGGCGATGCCGTGGCGGGTAGCTGCGGCAATTGGAATCATGTCCAATCCTGCTCCATGGCGTACTACTCCCAGCAGTTTGGGTGACTCGGACAGCAATGACTCAGGCAAAGGGGCGCGCACAATAATGATTGACGCGTCCCGAGCAGTCCGCTTCAGTGTTTCCGGGTCGGTTGCTGGAGCCACTCTGACCTCAGTCGTGGCTTGTAGTAAAGCGTGCGCAGTGGGGTGGATAGGGTTGGTCAGCAAAACGATTGGTCGCATGGGGGACTCTACAGTTGTCAGGGGGCTATTTGCGATGGAGTATGTTGAATGGTCTTTGGCTTATGACTTCACCGTAAAGCCCAATCCGTCGATAAGGGGATACTCCTTGAATAAGTCCTCGTCGATTTCCAAGCCAATCCCCGGCTTATCGAGAGGTTCGACGCAGCCATCTTTGCCGATCTGGAAAGTGGCGCCAAACATATCGCGTAGCGGATTGACATGAGAAACGCATGCTTCAAAATAGCCGCCGTTATCGATCGCCGCCAGGAAATGAATTGTCCCCGCATGATTGATTCCTCCGGCGGCGCTGTGTGGGTTAATCGGTATCCGCCAGGATGACGCGGCCGCTGCAATTCGCATCGCTTCAGTAAGGCCGCCGGTTTTGGAGATGTCTGGCTGAAATATGAGTACCGACTTGTCCTCTATCATGCGTGCGAATTCATATCGGGTGTAATGGTTCTCCCCTGCGGCAATTGGCACCAGCGAAGTGATTTGGGCTGCCTGGCGATACGAGGCGAAATCGTTGCAGGGGAATGGTTCTTCCAACCAGCCTACGCCCATCTCGGCAAAGGCTGGCATCACACGACGTGTATCGGCCAAGGTGTAGGCGGTGTTTGCATCCACCAGGATATCGATGTGATCCCCCAGCGCCTTACGCACAGCGCTCACGCGCTGCACATCCAGTAGCGGTGTGTCGCCGACGCGGAGCTTTATCGCCTTGTAGCCGTGCTCGACATAGCTTTGAGCTTCTTGTACCAATGCCAGTGGCGGCTGATATCCCAGCGCTACGCCGCCCGCGTAAGCGGGAATACGTTTCTTGGTGCCCCCAAGCAGGCGGTACAAGGGCATTCCAGCCGCTTTGCCTCGAATATCCCATAGCGCCATGTCGATGCCGCTCAAGGCCAGGGCGGCCCCCGCGCCCAAACCGTGGCTCGCGAGCTGCATTTGGTGTACGCGATCCCAAACACCTACGACGTCGCAGGCATCCATGCCTTGAATCAGCGGTGCCAGAGTCTTGTTAATCAGGCTGGTAACGGCGCCTGCACTGCGGCCTGGATGGGATTCCCCATAACCTATAAGACCTTCCGAGGTCTGGATACGTACGATAATCACGTCGCGCTTGAACGCGGTGCCGATCCCCATTGCAACCGTTTTGTCCTTGGGGAATGCGTACGATAGGGGAATCGCATGGATAGTTGCTATTTTCATATGATTACTCCAGCTTCGCACCAGAGTCTTTAACAACCTTGGACCAAACGTCGGTTTGATCCCGAAGAAATTCGCTGAATTTTTCAGGCGTGCTGGGCATTGGATCTACACCCATGCTGATCATCTTCTGGCGAAACTCGTCGTTGTTCAGTATCTTCGTCATTTCTGTATTTATTTTTGTAATAACGGCTTGGGGCGTGCCATGCGGAGCAAGAAATCCGAACCAGACATTGACGTCATATCCAGGCAGGCCTGATTCCGCAATGGTGGGAATGTCTGGAGCGCCCGATGAACGGGTTGTCGTTGTTACTCCTAATGCGCGCACTTTTCCAGACTTGACGTGAGGAAGAACTGCGGGAACTTGGTCAAACAGCATGGAAACCTGGCCTGCTAGAACGTCTTGCATCGCCTGTGCACCGCCTTTATAAGGCACATGCATGAAATCGATGTCGGCTCGGGACTTAAGCATTTCGCCGGCCAAGTGGCTTGAGCTACCGTTCCCGCTGGAGCCTTGAGATAACTGGCCCGGGTTTTTCTTTGCATAGTCGATCAGTTCTTTTACGGAATGAATAGGCAAGGAAGAATTGACAACAAGAATATTGGCGACCCCGCCGTATAAGCTGATGGGGGCAAAGTCTTTGAGCGGGTCAAATGGAAGGGAAGGGTAAATGGCGGGATTAATCGCCAGGCCAATTGGTCCCATCAGCAGCGTGTAGCCATCTGGCTTAGCACGGGCAACGAGTTCGAAAGCAATGTTGCCGCCAGCGCCGGGACGGTTATCCACAATAAACGGCTGACCAAGTCCTTGCGCTAATTTGTCGGCCATCATGCGGGCCAGGATCGTGGTTGTGCCGCCAGCCCCGAAAGGTACGATCACTCGTATTGGCTGGGTGGGGTAGGATTCCGCACTAGCCGCGGTTGCCCCAATGTATAACGCTCCGGCGGAAACCGCCGCTGCCGCGCACGACAAGAGCTTTTTGATTTTGTATTGCATGCCTTCTCCATTTTTAGTGATTTATATGGCTATACCTTTGCGGGGTATGCAGTTGATGCCAATGCCGATGGCAGCGGAAACCATCGACCGAGAGTGAAAGGTATATCTGCCTTTTCCGCCGTTTTTAAGGTGCTGGTTTTTTTTCCAGCGAGTCCATCCAGTAGCTCTCTACTTTTCCTAGGTGTTGCTCCATGATGTTTTTTGCGGCCGCCTCGTCTTGAGCTTCGATCGCTTCGAGTAATAGCGTGTGGTGACGCAGTGATCGAACACCGTTTTGCATGTCGGCAAAGTAGCGGTCTCGACGGCTTTGCGATGCCAGCCAAAAGGAGTTGGCTGCGCGGGTTAAAAGCGGATTTTGGGTAGCGCAACAAATGGCAAGATGAAACTCGGCGTCCTTGTCGCCAACCGCCTGGTTCGCGTTAAGGCAAGCTGCAGTCTGCGTAAGAATGTCGTGTATTTGCTGAATGTCGTTTGCAGTGCGACGCTGGCACGCAATGCCTACGGCCTGAAGCTCAAGAATCCGGCGAAACTCGTTTAGGTTTCTGACCTCGTCGGCTGTCATGGGTAATCCCAAGTCGGCTTCCAGGACAACGGCATCCAGGCTTCCATCTCGATCCACTTCCCGTAGAAAAATCCCCGAATTAGGACGACGCTCTATGACACGCATAGATTCCAGTATTGACAGTTCTTCGCGAACGGTTGGGCGGCCGACAGAGAAGCGCGTGGCCAAATCTCGTTCGGACGGAATTCTGTCGCCCGGGGCGTACCCACGCTCCCGGATGAGCCGAAGTATTTGAAAACGCAATTGCGCTGTGGCGCCGACGGGGCGGTATGAATCGTTCATGGCAACGCAACAATAAAAAATAGATCGAATAAAGAAGATCTTTAGGAACGGTGATTATCAGAATTACCTAACTGGTAATGCCAATCTGGTAATACCAAACCGGTATTACCAAAAAGATACCTTTTTTTCGGATTCGTGTCTAGGCCTTTAGCCTTGATCTAGTCATCCGAGTTTATCTATCTCTATATAGGTAATACGAAACAGATGCCTTTTATCGCAGGCCTTCTATATAGAGGTATGGGGGTGAGACTAGAATTCATCCCGCTTATATATAGGCATCTCGGTTAGCGAGGTACGTCTTAGTAGTGCTTGCCAGCGTTTCTTTTTGGTTTTATGGCATCTTGAGAAAGATATCGAGAGCCTTTTGGTCGGGATTCGCAGTTATTTTTGATTCATCTAGTTCATTACTGCTTGGTTTCACGTTTTTTCTATATTTCTTTAAAAATATATTTCATTGATATTTCAATGTGTTGCGCTGGATTCGGTGCGCGGGT
>NZ_JBEBUX010000155.1:0-9409 GCF_040393045.1 Pollutimonas bauzanensis
CCCCTCCCAGGATCTGGCACGCGTATCAAGAAAAATGCAAATACTAAGACCCTGACCCGCGCCCCATCAAGTCCTGGTTTCGAAAAACCGCGCCAGCCGCGCAGGCAGCCATCCTATGTGCCCCGGAAACCCGCCGGTAACAAACCCTACATGCCCACCCTCGGCAGGCTGATGCAGCGTCACCATCGACGAGCAGTCGTGCGAACCCGGCAGCGATGGCTCGGGGATGAAAGGGTCATTCCTGGCATTGAGCACCAGCGTTGGTACCGCAATGGTTTTCAGATGGGGCTTGCTTGACGCCCTCGTCCAGTAATCGAGCGCATTCTTGTATCCATGCATTGGAGCCGTGTACAAATCGTCGAACTCACGCAGGCTTTTAACCTGCGAAAGCCGCAAGGCATCGATATTTCCTGGAAAACGCTTGGCTTTTTCCAGGATCTTGACCTTCATGGTCTTCAGGAAATTACGTGAATACAGGTGCTTGCCCAGCCAGGTTTCGGAAAGGCAACTGCCGCAGGCGACCAGGTCCATGGGAACCGAGACGGCGGCACAGGCCGACAGCCACGACATGGCCTCGCCTTGCTCGCCGATATGCTTGAGCATTGCGTTGCCGCCAAGGGAGACCCCCGTGGCGTGCCAGCGGGCGTTGGGCAAGCGTTGCCGTACTGTATCGAGAATGAATCCGATGTCGTCGGAATCGCCAGAATAATAGGCGCGAGCCATGCGATTGGGGAAGCCAGAGCAACTGCGGAAGTGGGCAATGACTACGATCCAGCCGCGAGCGCGGAAATGCTGCGTGATTGCTTGTGAGTAATGACTGTGGCTGCTGCCCTCGAGCCCATGGAAGAGCACCAGTGCCGGATTGTCGGCGGTGCCGGGCAGGGTGGCCCAGTCGTCGTCCTGCATCCAGCGCCGCGCCGCAGTCTTGGCGAGGCGGCTGTCGGGTCGCGACGTCGCACCATTGGCCAGCTTGTCGGAAAAGAGACCAGGGCCTGCCCAGTCCAGATCCAGGAAATCGCCATCGGGAGTGTTAATCCGTTCACGCACAAAGGATATATGGTGGTAGCGTGCGGCGAGCGCGCCATATAGCGTTTGCAGGTGGCCGCCGGGTAGCCAGGCGGGGGTTGGGCAGGAAGAGGTATCAATCTGCGCTGTCACGGCCCGCCTTCAATGCAAAATACCCTGACGCTTCATGGAGCGCCGGTTCAGCTTTTTGTAGAGTAGTAAACATAAACAAACCGTGTGTTATGCATCGCATTGCTGTGGGCAGGCCGCGATAATGCGCCAATTAATGCCCGTGGATTTTTTCACCTTCTTTTAGCTCGTACGCAGCGCCGCAGTAGGGACAAAGCGATTTTCCGGTTTGGACGATTTCGATATAGACCCGAGGGTGCATATTCCATAAAGGCGTGCCGGGTCGTGGGCAAAAAACAGGCAGGTCCTTGGCTTCGACGTATATGGTCTGGTCTTTGGGGATTGCGGATTTTGGGGTGCTGCTCATGGTGGATCCTCAAAATAAGGGGTCTGGTACAACCGGGTCGATTGTACCAAGGGCTGCGGCCTTACAATAATCACTTTTTGAAAAGCTGCATAAGGCGCGCGCGGTGGCAAATACCCATTTTTTTTCGTCTTGGCGGGGCTCCCCGAACAGGCGGACTTTCCTTTCAGGATCCCGGGATGCTATGCCGGCGCTCGTGGCTACTGGCACTTGGGGGTTCGTCACGGGCATTGCCCTGGTCAAGTCTGGCTTGACTGAAACTATGGCGGCGCTGATGACGCTGATGGTGTATGCCGGCTCAGCGCAATTGACATCGTTGCCGCTCATCGAGTCCTCTGCGCCGCTGTGGCTGATTTTCGCTGCCGGTATGGTTGTCAACATCCGTTTTGTTATTTTCGGCGCGGCTTTGCATCCTTTTTTCCGGCATATGCCGTGGGTCAAGCGCATGGGGCTGGGCTTTTTTTCCACTGATATCTCCTTTGTGCTATTCATGGGGCGCTATGGCGATAGCCAGGAAAAAGGCAGTACTGAACAGCTGTGGTATTTCCTGGGCATCATCATCCCGTGCTGGTTCACGTGGAATACCTGTTCCATGCTGGGTATTTACCTGGGTGGCTTCGTGCCGGGTTCCTGGTCGCTGGAGTTCGCAGCCGTATTGGCATTAATGGCCATTATCGTGCCCTTGGTTAAGACCAAGCCCATGGCAATGTGCTTGTTGGTGGCCGGCGCCATAGCGTGGGTGGGGCAACCTTTGCCCTTACGCCTCGGGCTGGCCGCCGCGGTTGTGGGGGGAGTGATCGCCGGGGTGGTCGCCGAGAAACTGCAGCACAAGGGGAGGCGTCATGACCGGTGACCTGGATTACGACCTTTATATTCTCGGCGCAATCGTATTCTTGGCGCTGTGCAGTTTCTTGACACGCGCCGGATATTTTTTGTTCGGCGACCATATTCCTCTTTCCGACTCAGTGCGCAGGGCCTTGCGCTATGCGCCCACGGCGGCGCTGATAGGCATTGTGGTGCCTGAATTATTACCCTGGAAGGCCGGCGTCGGGCCCGTATTCGATATCAAGGTGCTGGCTGCCCTGGTGGCGGTGCTACTGTATTGGCGCACGCGCAGCAGTCTGCTCGTTATCGTGGGCGGCATGGTTGCCTATTGGATTTTGAGAGCCTTGTCGCACTGGATATCCTGACCGTGTTGGTAACAAAGCGTATGCTTTTAACGACACTAAGAGACTTTTATGGCGATGCATGGCCGCCAAACTGCGTCAATTGCAGATCCTTGCCCGCGCTGCGTTAAAATACCTGGGTTATAAAAGCTTCACGTGGGGTACTCCTGCGTCTGGCGTAAACCACTTTCAATGACAGAAACTACAAACACACACATCGATACCCCAGCCGCCACCTTTTCCGATTTCGGCTTGCATCCCAGCATTCTCTTGGCGGTCGCCGCAACCGGATACACCACTCCTACGCCCATCCAGGCTCAAGCCATGCCAATCGTCATGGATGGCCGCGATGTCATGGGGGCGGCGCAAACCGGCACAGGAAAAACCGCGGCGTTTACCTTGCCCATCTTGCATCGCTTGATGCAGTTCGCCAATACCAGCGCTTCGCCGGCACGGCATCCTGTGCGCGCCCTGATCCTGACGCCCACCCGTGAGCTGGCTGATCAGGTGTCCGATAGTGTCATCGAATATAGCAAGTCGACGCCATTGCGTTCGACCGTGGTTTTTGGCGGCGTCGATATCGGCCCTCAACGCGAAGCCTTGCGCCGCGGTTGCGAGGTCTTGATTGCCACGCCCGGACGCTTGCTGGATCACGTAGAACAAAAGAACGTCAACTTGAGTCAGGTAGGCATTCTGGTGCTCGACGAGGCAGACCGTATGCTGGACATGGGCTTCTTGCCCGATCTTGACCGCATCATGCGTTTGTTGCCGGCTAAACGGCAAGGCCTGCTTTTTTCAGCGACCTTCAGCAACGAAATTCGCAAGCTGGGCCGCACTTATTTGAATAACCCTGCTGAAATTGAAGTCGCGGCTCGCAATGCCACGGCGGAAAACGTGACGCAAATCGCCTATGCGATGCCAGGCAGCGAAAAGCGCGCCGCGGTTGTCCATCTGGTCAAGTCGCGCGGTTTTAATCAGGTCATTGTTTTTTCCAATACCAAGATCGGCACTAGCCGTTTGGCTCGCGAATTGGCCCGTGACGGCATCAAGGCAGAGTCCATCCATGGCGACAAAAGCCAGCTTGATCGGATGAAAGCTTTGGAAGCTTTTAAAGCCGGCGAACTCGAAGTGCTGGTCGCTACTGATGTCGCGGCCCGAGGCCTGGATGTGGCAGGTGTGCCTTGCGTCATCAATTACGACCTTCCCTATAACGCCGAAGATTACGTGCACCGTATCGGTCGTACCGGGCGGGCCGGTGCATCGGGCGAGGCAATCGCCTTTTTCGCTCCGGAAGAGGAACGGTTCCTGCTTGATATCGAAAAGCTCATCAAGTTCAAAATACCGCGCGGCCAATTGAGTGTGCCCGCACCGGTTCGGCCTGTTTCTTCGGCCACTGGCCGTGGCGAACGCCGGCCTTACTCGTCGTCAGGCGCAAAGTCCAGCAAGCCCGTTGATGACTTCTTCTACAAGCCATACGTGCCATCGGCCTCCAGCAGCATTCCTGAAGCCGCCAAGACCAGCTCGGCCAACACAAATAAAAAATCAGTGGGCGTGCTACTGGGCGGCAGGCACTAGCAGCGTTTGAAGCAATGCCGGCCCATTATCGATAATGGGCGTGGCGCTGTCTATATGGCTTAACAAGCGGTCAAGATGGCCGATATGCGGCAGCATAGTGCCATAGAAGAGATTCCCGCTGGCATTTTGCACAAGTAGGGTCGGGAAGTTCTCGACATCTTCGTCGTCCAGCAGTTCGGGGTTTTCTTCGATATCTATCCACACGAAGGTATGCTGCGGCCATTTCTCGGCCAGGGACTTGTAGTCTGGCCGGTATTTTTCACATGTATCGCACCATGCGGCACAATAGCAGGCAATGACCAGCCCCGCATTTTTTTTCAGGCGGGTGTGTAGCGCAAGCGCATCATGTTGGGGATCAAACACTGACATAGAGACAAATGGTATCCGGTTTGACTATGATAGTCGTGTCTTTAATTTAAAACTTCCGTAATGAACGATACTAATCTGGTAGTTCGTCCGGTGCCGCCCGCAGTTGGTGGCATGGCATCCGTGGGCGTAGCGTTCAAGCGGGCGCTGGTGTCGCAGTGCCATCCCAAAATGTTGGCGGCGCTGTTTCTGCCCTTTATCATAGCCTTGCTTGGCGCCATTATATTGCTTTGGGCATTCTGGACGCCGCTGACGGCATGGCTGAACACCGAGGCGTCCAATTGGGCCATCGTCGACCAGGTCGACCAGTGGATGTTGGCCATAGGCCTATTCTCCATCAAGCTTTATTTGATTCCGTTGCTTGCCGTGGTAATTTTGCTGCCCATATCGGGCATCCTGGGCCTGATCATAGCGGCCATTTTCGTTATGCCGATTGTGCTGCGCCATATTGAAAAGCGCGATTATCCAGGACTTTCACGGCAGGGACAATACAGTACCGCCGTAGGCGCATGGAATGCCTGTTGGGTGGGCTCGCTTTTTGTGCTGGGGTGGCTGGTCACCATGCCGTTGTGGCTGATACCGCCTTTCCCTGTGCTCTTGCCTATATTCTGGTGGGCATTTGCTTTCACCCGCATGCTAAGGGTCGACGCGATCATCGAGCATGGCAGCGCCCAGGAACGGCGCTGGTTGTGGCGACGGCATAACCGTCAATTATGGCTGATCGGCTTGTGCCTGTCGCTGATAAACCTTTTCCCTCCCGCCTGGCTGGTCTTGCCGGTGTTTTCGGCGCTGGTGTTCGCACATTTCAGCCTTGAAGCGCTGCGGCAGCTACGTGCACAAACCGTCATTGATGTTGAACCAGTAAAAGCAAGGCCATGATTATGCAAACCACAGCGATTCCCAAAGTAAGGCTGATCATCATAGGCGATGAAATTCTTTCCGGCCGACGTCAGGACAAGCATTTTTCCAAGTTGATCGAGCTGCTCTCCCAGCGCGGCATGCAACTGTCAGGCGCCGAATTCATATCGGACGAGCGTGACGTCATTGCGGCAACGCTGGCGCGAAGTTTTGCCACGCAGGATATCGTATTTTGTTGTGGGGGAATCGGCGCTACGCCTGATGACCAAACCCGCCAAGCCGCGGCCCAGGCGCTGGGCGTCGAATTGTTTTTACACCCCGAGGCTGAACGATTGATCGCCGAACGTTGTGCAGACAATGAACGCCGTGGGCAGGGCAGCGGCGACATGTCGTTGCCGGAAAATCAGCAGCGCTTGCAAATGGGGGTATTCCCGGTTGGCGCCGATATCGTGCCGAATGCCTACAACAAGATTCCGGGCTTCTATATCCAGAACCATACTTTTATGCCTGGCTTTCCTGTCATGGCCTGGCCCATGATGGAATGGACACTCGATACCCGATATCGCGCATTTCATCATAATATCACCCGGGTAGAGCATTCCTTCCTGGCTTTCAAACTTCCCGAGTCCCGCATTACACCGGCTCTGGAAGAACTCGAAAAAAAGTGGCCCGGCGTCAAGGCTTTCAGTCTGCCCAGCATGGGGGAAACCGGCCACCCTCACATCGATTTGGGCGTCAAGGGCGAGCCCGAGGCGGCAGCAGAGGCCCTGGCGTATTTGCGTGCTGAAGTCGTAAGGGTGGGCGGCCAGTTGATTCCGCCGCAAAAATAACTCCTGCCGCAAAAATAATGCTTGCGTGAAAGATGGTTTATTTCATATTATGGAATTGTTGCGTTGCGACATAACCGGACTATGACACGATCCTTTTCTCTTTCTTCTTCCGCGACTGACATATCCGCGGCAAACGATTCATCCATCACCATCCAGGTGCTGGCGCGAGCGATGCGGCTGCTGGATGTTCTGGCACGACATACCGATCCGGTACCGTTAAAAGACTTGGCGGCAGCTACCGGCCTGCATACTTCCACCACCCACCGCATTTTGAATGACCTGGTGGTGGGGCGCTATGTAGAGCGTGTCGATAGCGGTTTGTATCAATTGGGTATGCGCTTGCTCGAACTTGGGTCGCTGGTAAAAGGTCGTTTGAATGTGCGTGAAGTGGCTCTTGAGCCTATGCGCGAACTGCACAAGATAACTGGGCAAACGGTCAATTTATCGCTGCAACAAGGCGACGAAATCGTTTATATCGAACGGGCCTGGAGCGAACGCTCGGGCATGCAGGTCGTGCGCGCCATCGGTGGGCGGGCGCCGCTGCATTTGACTTCCACGGGCAAGCTATTCCTGTCGGTCAGTGACCCTCGTCAAGTGCGGGCTTACGCCATGCGCACAGGCCTGGCCGGGACAACGCGCAATAGCATTACCCAAACCGACCAGCTGGAACGCGATCTGGCTCAGGTTCGCCGCCATGGTTATTCGCGCGATAACGAAGAGCTGGAATTGGGCGTCAGGTGCATCGCCGCTGGCGTCTACGATGACACAGGCAAACTGCAGGCCGGTTTGTCGATTTCGGCTCCTGCAGAGCGCATGCGCGACGAATGGATTCCCGTCCTGCTTAGCACTGCCGCCCGGATATCCGAAGCGCTGGGTTACGAAACGCCGTAGCGCCAAGCGGTCGCGACGGTGCGCCAAGGTATTGAAAAGGGCCATCAACCTATTAAGTTGATGGCCCTTTTTCATGGTGCTTCGCGAATTGGATGTCGCGTCTGCGACATTCACCTAATTCGCGTGTGCCTATGAGTTTTTATTGTGCTGCTACGCCAGCTTTCTTGAATAGCTCGGCCCACTGCGGCACTTGCTGGTCGACTTTTTTAGCCAGGGCAGCGGGATTGGCTTCGTCGGTCAGGACGGTTGCACCCAGGTCGGCCATGCGTTTCTGGAAATCAGGTGCCGCCAGGCCAGCTTGCAGCGAGGCAACCAGTTTGTCCATAACTGGTTTTGGTGTGCCGGCTGGCGCCCACATGCCGTGCCAGATGCCGACTTCGAAGTCTTTGAAGCCGGACTCTTGCATGGTGGGCAGGTCGGGCAGGGTGGGAACGCGTTGTTTGCTGGTAACGGCGTACGCCTTGACGGAGCCCGCTTTGATTTGCTGTGTGGTATTGGTTGTTTGGTCACACAGGATATCCACTTGCTTGCCAAGTAGGTCGTTCATAGCAGGCGCGGTGCCTTTGTAGGGAATAGTCAGCAGGTCGACACCGATAGCCTGGGTAAACATGGTGCCGCACAAGTGGCTTGCTGCGCCAATGCCAGCATTGGCCAAGGATACTTTGTCTTTGTTGGCCTTAAGATATTCGACCAGTTCCTTGATGTTGTTGGCCGGGAAGTCGGCACGGGCAATGATGGTCATGGGAACATCGACCACCAGGCCAATGGGTTCGAAGCTGGTTTTCGGATCGTAGCCAGGATTTTTGTACAGTGATGGCGCTGTGGAGAACCCGATGTGCATCAATAGTATGTTGTAACCGTCGGGCTTGGCACGAGCTACTTGGCTGGTGCCTATGGTGCCACCCGCGCCGCCCTTGTTTTCCACGACGACCGTTTGACCAAGCGTAGGGCGCATGGCTTCGGCCAGCGAACGCGCTACGTTGTCGGTTGGACCGCCCGCCGAGAACGGGACCACCATATTGATGGCATGGTCAGGGTAGTCGGCGGCCTGGGCGGCGCCTGCGGCAAACAAGGTGCTGAGGAATAAAGCCGAACTGAGCTTCAGGGTGTAGTGTTTCATTGGGTCTCCGTTTGCCCATGGGCAAAGTAACAGTTGTTAAACGTTTTTTGTGGAATGGGCTGAATATGTAACATGCGAAAAATACTGCTGCTTTGCGTTAAAACAAGTATTTCGATGGACGGTTGTAGTTATAAATGGAACTGCATACTAGGCCAAAAAGCGTAGCGTGTCGCCTAGGTTTAGCCCTTATATCGTCTATTCTTCCCTCTCTCATAGCCTCTTATTACCGTTTTGTTGCAACGCAGCAAATAAATGTTGACAGCACCTTTTAATCAGGTAGAATTTGTTTTGTGCGGTGCAGCATGGAAGGTTTTCACAGGTGTAGGTGATTTGCTTAGCCTTCTTTATTTTTACGCTTGAACCCTAGTTCAACTATCACGAACCTGACGACGATCTCGAACGGTTCACTTATAAGGAAACATCATGAGCGCGATCCCTCAACAAGTTTTGGCCACCCAAAAAACCAATCTGGACAACTTCCTGGCACTTCAAAATACATTCTTTGGCGGCTTCGAAAAGCTGGTCGACTTGAACCTGAAGGTCATCAAGGCAACCCTCGACGAAGTCGCTCAAAAATCGCAGCAGGCCATCGAAGTCAAGGATGCTCAAGAAGCCCTGGCTTTTACGTCGACCCTGGTGCAGCCTGGTGCTGAAAAAGCCTTGGCTTACAGCAAACACGTATACGACATCGTAGCGGGCGTACAAGTTGACCTGTCCAAACTGACCGAAGAGCAAGTCTCGCAAGGCCAGCAACAAGTCTCCGAAGCAATTGACCAGCTTGCCAAAAATGCGCCTACCGGCTCTGAAGGCGCTGTCGCTTTGTTGAAGTCGTCCGTGGCAACAGCCAATAGCGCCTACGAATCGGTCGCCAAGGCTACTCGTCAAGCTGCCGATGCTGCTGAATCGAACATCACTGCGGCAACCAATGCAACATTCAAGGCAGCCTCCGATGCCGCTGAAGCCGCAAAGTCGACCGCTCCTCGCGCCCGTCGCGCTACAGCCTAAGGTGTGATGCAGGCCGGAACCCCGCCATTGGCGCGGTTCCAGCAGTCAGCATGCAAAAAGCCCGGCCCCGAAGAAGAAATTTTTCGGGGCCGGGCTTTTT
>NZ_JBEBUX010000156.1:0-9231 GCF_040393045.1 Pollutimonas bauzanensis
GGTTCGGCCACGGGTGAGTACGCCAGCATGTCGATTGCCGCCGATGGTTCTATTGTTGCCAACTACACCAATGGCGAAACGAAATCCGTAGGCACGTTGGTGCTTGCCGACTTCAATAACCTGCAAGGCTTGCAGCCTGCTGGCGGCAATGCCTGGGTAGAAACTGCGGCATCAGGCCAGCCCATACTCGGTACTCCGGGCACCAACAGCCTGGCAACCATCAAAGGCCAGGCGGTAGAAGAGTCCAACGTCGACATGAGCCAGGAACTGGTCAATATGATCATTGCGCAACGTACTTACCAAGCGAACGCGCAAACCATCAAAACTCAGGATCAGGTCTTGCAAACCCTGATCAACATGCGCTAGGCCGGACGCATAAATGGACCGCATTATCTACACTGCCGCTGGCGGCGCCGCGCGCGTGCTGGAACAGCAGGCTGTTATCAGCAACAACATGGCCAACGTCAGCACCACGGGTTTCCGCGAGCAGATGGCGATTTACCGTTCGGTGCCCGTGGAGGGTCAGCCCGGCTTGCCCACCCGGGTTTCGACGGCTACCGCAACGTCCTCCAGCAACTTTCAGCAGGGCGTTATGGCCGAGACCGGCCATGCGCTTGACGTCGCGATCACCGGCGACGGCTGGTTCAGTGTGCAAACGCCTGAGGGCGAGGCCTATACGCGTGCGGGTGAGCTTGCCGTCAATCAAGATAATTTGCTGGTAACACAGCAGGGTTTGCCTGTGCTGTCGACCGATGGCGCGCCAGTGGAAATTCCTGATCGCGGTAGCGTTACGTTTTCCAGTGATGGGCAGATCACGGCATTGGGTGCAGGCGACAACCCGAGCGATATCCAAATGATAGGCCAGCTCAAGCTTGTGAATCCGCCGGCCGGGGGCATGGTGCGCGGGGACGATGGCTTGTTTCGTGTGGCCGCAGGTCAGGCGGCCCAGGCCGACCCGCAGGTGCGCATGGTTTCCGGTTTCATCGAAAAAAGCAACGTGAATCCCGCTGAAGCCATGGTCGGCATGATCGCCAACGCGCGTCGCTTCGAGATGCAAATGAAGGTTATTCAAGACGCCAGCACCAACGCCGAGCGCGCCAATTCCATACTGTCGTCCAACGGCTAATGCTGATATTCAGTGCAAGCCAGGCTTGCACGTCAAGGAAATAAAATGATTCGTTCCCTATGGATTGCCAAAACCGGTCTGGAATCGCAACAGACCAACATGGATGTCATTTCAAATAACTTGGCCAACGTCAACACGACGGGCTTCAAGCGCAGCCGCGCTGTATTTGAAGAGTTGATGTACCAGACCGTTCGCCAGCCGGGCGCACAAGTCGGCGCCGCCAATCAACTGCCATCCGGATTGCAGATAGGCACCGGTGTACGAACTGTGGCAACCGAGCGGATTCACACGCAGGGCGATCTAAGAAATACTGGTAGTGACTTGGATATTGCCATTCAGGGCAAGGGCTTTCTGCAGGTTGAAATGCCTGACGGTTCGTTCGCCTATACCCGTGACGGCAGCCTGCAAGTAGATCAGAACGGTCAGCTGGTTACCGCTGGCGGATACCCGATACAGCCACCTATCAATATCCCGGATAACGCGCAGACCATTACCATTGCGCGCGACGGTACTGTGTCGGTGACGCAGCCGGGTGCCGTGGGTACGAATGTGCAAATTGGGCAACTACAGCTCAGCACATTCATTAATCCTACCGGCTTGCAAAGCGCCGGCGAAAATCTGTACGTCGAGACCGATGCATCGGGCCCTGCCAATTTTGCACAGCCTGGTCTGGACGGCGCGGGTTTGGTTCTACAGCAGTACAACGAAACGTCCAACGTCAATGTGGCGGAAGAGCTGGTGAATATGATCACGACACAGCGCGCCTACGAAATGAACAGCAAGGCTATTCAGACTTCCGACCAAATGTTGGCCCGCCTGACTCAACTTTGATCATGGTTAACCGCTTTCGTCTTTTTCTGCTGTGCTTGGTTGCTGCCGTGTTGTCCGGTTGCGCGCTGGTGCCGCCCGAGCCGGTTGTGACAGGGCCCTTGACCGCTGCGCCGCCTGCGCCGATGCCGGCTGCCCAGCCAAATGGTTCCATTTATCAACCTACCGTCTATGGCAGCTACCCGTTGTTTGAAGACAGGCGGCCGCGTAATGTGGGTGACATCGTTACTGTTGTTATCCAGGAAAAAACCAATGCCGCCAAGAATGTCCAGACGACGACTGATCGTTCGGGGAGTGCCGGATTCGGAGTAGAACTGGCTCCGGCAATGTTGCCAACCGATCTGGGAGCCAAGCAGAATTTCGACATTGCGGGAAATAATGCATCCCAGGGCAAGGGCTCTACGCGTGCCGATAATACATTTTCAGGCACCCTGACAACGACTGTCGTAGGTGTGCTGGCTAATGGCAATTTACAGATCGCGGGCGATAAGCAAATCGCCATCAATCGCGGCAGCGAGCACATTCGGTTTTCAGGCGTGGTGGATCCGCGCTCGGTGACAGGGTCCAATACGGTTTCTTCCACTCAGGTCGCGGATGCTCGTATCGAGTTTCGCAGCAAGGGCACCATGGATGAAGTGCAAACCATGGGCTGGCTGCAGCGCTTTTTCCTGAATGTTTCTCCGTTCTAACAGGGTACCGGCTTTGATTTCTTCTTTATTCAGCGGACTCGGCGGCCACGGCTGGCGGCTCGCGGTGGGCGTATTGTGCATGCTGGCTGCAGGCGCCGTACAGGCCGAACGGATCAAGGATCTGGCTTCCATTCAGGGCGTGCGCGCCAACCAGTTGATTGGTTATGGCCTGGTCGTGGGCCTGGACGGCAGCGGTGACCAGGTTCGCCAAACCCCTTTTACCCAACAAAGCTTGACCAATATGCTGTCCCAATTAGGGGTAACGGTGCCTCAGGGCACCAATATGCAGGTCAAAAACGTGGCGGCTGCTATTGTGACGGCCAATCTGCCCGCGTTCGCCCAGCCTGGACAGACGGTGGATGTCGTGGTCTCGTCCATGGGTAATGCCAAGAGCCTGCGCGGCGGCACGTTGTTGATGACGCCCATGAAGGGCGCCAACGGGCAGGTATACGCCATGGCCCAGGGCAATTTGCTGGTGGGCGGGGCAGGCGCGTCGGCGGGTGGTTCCAGCGTACAGGTTAACCAGCTTAATGGCGGCATTATTTCCAATGGCGCCATTATCGAGCGCAGTGTGCCTACGACGTTTATACGCGATGGAATTATCAATCTCGAATTGAATACGACTGATTTCGGCGCGGCGCAAAGCATGTCTGCCGCGTTGAATAAGCATTTCGGAACAGGTACCGCCTCGGCGCTGGATGGTAGGGTAGTTCAACTGCGCGGCCCGCTGGATCCTCAGGCGCAGGCCGCGTTTTTATCTCAGGTAGAGAACCTTCAGGTTAATGTCCCGCCGGCACGCGCCAAAGTGGTAATCAACGCTCGTACTGGATCCGTAGTCATGAACCGTACGGTAACTATTGACGAGGCAGCCATTGCCTATGGCAATCTCTCGGTAGTTATTAGCCAGGAAAATCAGGTCAACCAGCCTGATACCCCCTTTGGTGGTGGCCAGACCGTCGTCACACAAAACACCCAGATCGAAATGAGGTCGGACCAAGGTAGCTTGCAACGTGTCCGCACCAGCGCGAATCTGGCCGATGTCGTCAAAGCGCTGAATGCTTTAGGCGCGACGCCGCAAGACTTGTTGTCCATTCTGCAAAATCTGAAAAGTGCCGGCGCTTTGCGCGCCGACCTGGAAATTATCTAGGGCCAACTATGACATTCGTGCAATATACCCCTCGTCCCGTGGATGCGCCCATGTCATCGCTGGACTTCAGCGCGCTTAATAGCCTGAAGCGGGGAGTCAGTGCGGGGGCCGATGCGCCGCAAGCGCAGCAGCAGAAGGTCGCCCAGCAATTCGAGGCGCTGTTTATTCAGCAAATGCTCAAACAGGCCCGCCAGGCCTCGTCTTCTCCTACTCTGTTCGATAGTCAGCAAACACGGATGGCCCAGAGCATGGGCGATGAACAAATGGCTTTGCAATTGGCCAATCCTGGCATAGGACTGGCTAAAGCATTACTGGCCCAGATTCAAGGCGCCCAGGCGCCATCGGCTTTGGGAACCACCCCGGATATGCCAGAGCTGGCTGCTTCACGCCTGCCCGGGCTGCGCTCCCGTGTAGGTGAAAGCCGCCACAATGATGCGGCGTCGATCACTGATTTAATCGATATGTTGGCGAAGAGCCCGCTCACCGAAAAAATCTATGCCGCCATCAAGGGTGCGCCTGAGCATATCCAGCGTTTCGTCTCGAAAATGTCGGAAGCCGCCAAGGTGGCTGCAAGCGAAAGCGGCGTGCCTGCCAAGCTGATACTTAGTCAGGCAGCACTCGAGTCGGGCTGGGGACGACGTGAAATCATGCACGAAGACGGCACCACCAGTCACAACCTGTTCGGTATCAAGGCCAGTTCAGGATGGAAAGGCAAGGTAGTCAACATCATGACAACCGAGTTCGAGGGTGGTGTCGAGCGCAAGGTAAGGCAGCCGTTCCGTGCTTATGACTCCTATGCTGAATCATTTGCCGACTATGCACGACTGATTGGGCAAAACAAACGCTATAGCGAGGTGGTCGGTGCGCCATCGGCGGAAGAAGCCGCTCATCGGATCCAGGCGGCTGGCTATGCCACAGACCCCGCTTATGCGGAAAAACTGATTTCCATCATGAGCTACTTCGACGCAGGCCCTAAACGCGGAAAGTGAAAACAGAAGGGCTAAACCTTTTGGTTTTTCTGCCGTTAACGCTTTACATGGCATTGGTATACGGGCGGGTGCCGGCACTCGCCGATTAAAAGCGGAATTCTTCATGAACTTAGCAAATTTGGGTCTCTCTGGCATTAACGCTGCGCAAAACCGTTTGCAAACGGCCGGGCACAACCTGAATAATGCCGATACTGTCGGGTATAACCGCCAGACAGTGCTGGCGCAAACCGCTGGCGCCACTGGCACTCACGCCGGATACATCGGGCGCGGGGTACAGGCCGTTACCGTTCAGCGTGCATACGACAGTTTTTTGTACCGCCAACTGGTCGGCGCCCAAACCACTGGCGCCGCGCTGGTTTCCTACGGCAATGAAATCAGCCAGATCAATAATCTGTTTGCAGACCGCACCGTAGGCATCACACCGGCCTTGCAGAATTTTTTCGATAGTATGCAGGCAGCGGCATCCGCGCCGGCTGATCCGGCAGCACGTCAGGAACTGCTGGGCCGCGCCAGCAGCCTGGTGGGTCAAATCAATGACGCCAACGGTTTCCTGACCAACCAGCGCGAGAACATCAATACCCAAATCACGACTACGGTCACGCAGGTCAATAGCTATGTGGAACGCGTACGTGATTTGAATACGCAAATTCAAACCGCCCGCGCAACCAATCCGGGGCACGAACCCAACGATCTGTTGGATCAGCGCGATCAATTAGTATCGGAACTCAGTCAACTGGTAGACGTTAAAGCGATCGAACAAGACGGCAAAGTTGGTCTGGTTGTGGGCAATGGCCAGGTGCTGCTTGGCGGCGACACTGTGTTTCCATTGCATACGCAGCCATCGGCAGCGGATCCATCCCGGGTTGTTATCGCCTACTCTGTTATCACGCAGGGCGGCGCGATGAGTCAGGTCGAAATGCGCGAAGACGCCATTAGCGGCGGCAAGCTGGGTGGCTTGATGTCTTATCGGCGCGATGCCCTGGATAGCGTTCAGAACGAGCTCGGCCGCCTGGCTGCTGGCCTTGCAATGGCTGTAAACGACATACATCGTACCGGCACCGACCTTAACGGGGTTGCGGGTGGCGACGTTTTCAGTCTTGGCCCCATCAAGGTGCTGTCTGGTAGCAAAAATACCGGCACCGGGGGCATTACAGCTGATTTCTCTGACGCCAATAAACTGACAGGGCAAGATTACCGTGTCGACTACGACGCAACGAGCGGCGGCTATACGGTTACCAGTCTTCCCAATGGGCAGCCAGTGTCTATTGTCGATGGTGATGTGGTCGATGGGGTCAAGTTCAGTATTCAGCCGGGCACGCCCGCTGCTGCCGACTCCTGGACGGTTCAGCCCACCCGGACTGCGGCAGAAAGCCTGAAACTGGTTATCTCTGACGCGTCCAAGCTCGCCTTGGCCTCTCCCAATACGGGCACTGCCAATGGCGATATCGGACTCAAGCTGGCCCAGTTGCAAACCGATAAGGTACTGGGCAACGGCTCAATGAGTCTTAATGAGTCATTCTCGAAAATTGTTAATAAAGTAGGCGTGCTGACACAGCAGAATGGTACGGCTGCAAAAGCGCAGGCAACGCTCATACAGCAGAATTTTGCGGCCCAGCAAGCATTGTCCGGCGTGAATCTGAATGAAGAGTACGTCAATCTGGACCGTTACCAGGAACAGTTTCGCGCCGCGTCGCGGCTGATCGAGGTCAGCTCTACCTTGTTCGATACCTTGCTGGGTATGCGTAGTTAAACCGCTTTTATTTTTTCAGGATCTTCGCCATGCGTATTAGTTCCACTTTGTTTTTCCAGACGGGACTGAACTCGATCAATGCCCAGCAGTCCGACTTGATGCATTTATATCAGCAAGTTGGCAGCGGTCAGCGCATGGTGACCCCGGCAGATGATCCCTTGGCGGCGGCGCAGGCCATTAATATCAGCCAAGCCCAAACCATGAACAAGCGTTTCGCGGATAACCGCGAGGTCGCCAACCGTAATCTGGGGATCGAAGACAATACTTTGCAGTCCGTGACGCTTTTGCTGCAGGATCTGAAAACGCAACTGGTATCGGCCGGTAACGGCACTATGTCGGACGCTGATCGTTCGACGCTCAGCAATGTGCTGTCCAATGCGCGCAACAATTTGCTGGGCCTGGTCAATGCCACCGATGGCAGCGGCCAGTATCTGTTTTCTGGGGCAAAAGGAAATACTGCTGCGTACCAGGACGTCAATGGAAAAATCGTCTACATGGGCGACGCCGGCCAACGCAAGATACAAGCAGATCAAACCCGTCAAATTGCTGGAAGCGATGTGGGGTCGGATATCTTTAATCGTGCCGCACCGGGTACCACCAGTTACTTGACTATGGCCTCCACGACCAATGGCGGTAGTGGCGTAATCAGTACACCCATGATCATGGATACGAATGGCGACGATGTCGGGAAAACCTTCAATGTGGTCTTCGCTGCGGGTGCTAATCCCGGCGAATATCTGTACACGGTAACTGCCAAGGATCCGGCCGGCGGGGCAGACACCGTCACTACTGGTACTTACATTCCGGGTACGACCGCATCCTTGAAGTTAGGTGATGGGGTGCAGGCTAACTTTTCTGGCACACCAGCGATAGGCGACGAATTCGTTGTCGAGCCCGCAAGCTCTTCGGATTACGCTGCGATCAAAGGTGGGGCAAATACCGGCGGCGCTTCGATAGGCTCTCCCTCGGTATCAGACTATTCCAAGACGCGTCCTGGTGATGTCTATGACATTACGTTCACCGGGCCCGATGAATACAGCGTAACCATAAGCAATCCGGCTTATCCTCCCGAAACGCTTACTAATCAGAAGTACGTACCGGGTCGGGAAAATGTCCTTGAGTTGCCCCATGGCATGCAAGTCAAAATTTCCGGCAGTCCAGCACTGAATGACGAATTCACGGTTCAAGCTTCGGCGGTAAAGACCGACTTGAATATCTTCGATACGCTCGACAGCATCATTGACTCATTGAAGCAGCCCCATGGCTCCGAGCAAGACAAGGCCGCGTTCCAAAACACGCTGGCCACAGCCATGCAGCGTCTGGATGTCAATTACAACAACGTCCTTACCGTACGTTCATCGGTCGGCGCACGCATGAATGAGCTTGACGCACTAGACGCCAACGGCGCCATGCGGTCGCTAAGTTTTAGTTCGCAATTGTCGAAACTGGAAGATCTGGATTACTACACCGCGTCGGCGCAATTGCAACTGCGCACCTCGGCCCTCGAAGCCGCAGCGCTGGCGTTTCGCAAGATACAGGCAACCAGCCTGTTCAACATGAGCAACTAAGATGCGACTTAAAACCAGCTTTTCTCTATTTGTGCTTTTGTTATCCGGATTGACTTTACTCGCGGTAGCAGTGGGCTGGTATAGCCAGACGGGAGTTATGGCGTTGCTGGCTACCGAGGGCGCTTTGGATAGCAGCACGGTTTCAACGGTAGTGCAGGGTATAGAGCGGTCACGCTATGTGCTGATTATGCTGGCAGTAATGGCGATAGTGTTTGCCGTGTTTACCTATATTGCCATGACCTTGACTGTGCTGCGGCCTATCAATGCAGTGAAAACCTATTTCGATCATATCGCCTCAGGCGATCTGACCCAGCGCGTCGAAGTGCGATCAAAAAATGAAATCGGGGTGTTGTATAACGCGTTAAAGCGTATGCAGGACAGCTTGGGCCGCATCGTAGCCACGGTGCGCCACGGTATGAACGAGATACACGCCGGTTCGCAGCATATCGTAACGGGCAATACCGACCTTAGCAGTCGGACTGAAGAGCAAGCGGCTGCTTTGCAGCAAACCGCTGCCAGCATGGAACAACTGGCCAGCACGGTCAAACAGAATGCCGATAATGCGCGCCAGGCGAACCAGCTTGCCGCCAGCGCCTCGGACGTGGCGCAACGCGGCGGTCTTGCCGTCGGCGAGGTGGTCACCACCATGCAAGTTATTTCGTCCAGTTCGAAAAAAATAGCCGATATTGTTGGTGTTATTGACAGTATTGCCTTCCAGACGAATATCCTGGCTTTGAACGCGGCGGTGGAAGCTGCACGCGCCGGCGAGCAAGGCAAGGGATTCGCCGTCGTGGCTTCGGAAGTCCGTGCCCTGGCGCAGCGCAGTGCGCAGGCGGCCAAGGAAATCAAGGGCCTGATCGAAGACTCGGTCAGGAACGTTACCGAAGGATCTACTCAGGTCGAGCGTGCGGGTTCCACCATGCAAGAGATCGTCTCATCGGTGGCGCGTGTCACAGATATCATGGGTGAAATATCGGCGGCAACAACGGAACAGGCTTCAGGTATCGATCAGATCAACCACGCAGTGGCCCAGATGGACAGGGTCACGCAACAGAACGCGCTATTGGTCGAAAATGCGGCATCGTCGGCAAGCGGTCTGGGCGAGCAGGTCTCTCACGTCAATGGCGCATTGGC
>NZ_JBEBUX010000157.1:0-8975 GCF_040393045.1 Pollutimonas bauzanensis
CGTCAAATTGGCTGCCAGGATGATGCCAAGCGATGTGTAAGCGGGAAAATGCAGCGCCGCGGCAATGCTGATGGAGAGAGCCGCGCAACCCATCTGCAAGAACCCCAGCAACGCCGACGCGGCCCCCGCATGCTGTCCGAAGGGCTGCAGCGCAATGGCGGTTCCGAGTGGATTGATAAGGCCCATTCCCAGCAGAAAGACAGTCAGGGAGGCAGAAAAGAAAAAGATGTCTTCTTTGCCGGTCAGTAAGGCGATGCTGCCCGCCAGTGCAATGACGATCCCCGCGCGCGCCACGGGCACTGGCCCCCACCGTTGGGCGAACCGAGGCGCTAAAAAACCGGCACCAAACACAACAAAAACGGTTGATGCGAAGAACAACCCTAGCTCGAACGACGAGAAGTGGAACCCAGTCATCAGAATTGCCGGCGCCATCGCAAAGAATGCGTACAACGCACCGATGACAAGACTCACTGAAAGAGCGGGAGCAATAAATCGTCGATCAATCAAGAGTTGCTGGTAAATTTTCAGTATGGCTAAAACGGAAATAACCGAGCGCTTATCAGCCCTATGTGTTTCCCCCAGCTTGGCAATGTAGTAAATAGCCAGCAAGACGGCCAGCAACGCCACAAATCCAAACGTTGCCCGCCAGCCCAGCCAACTGTTGAACACGCCCCCCAAGAGGGGTGAAAAGCCCGGTGCGGCGGCCATGGCAACCATGGTCAGCGACAGCGCACGCGCAAGCTCCTGGCCGTCGAACAGGTCGCGAGCGATGGCCCGGGACAGAACCGACGTAGCGCAAACGCCCAGCGCCTGGATGACCCGGCCGCTGATCATCTGCGGCAGTGTGCTGGCCACCGCGCAGACCAGGCTGCCGATAATGAAGATGGCAAGTCCGATGAGCACCAGACGCTGGCGCCCGAAGCGATCCGACAGCGGGCCGACGAACAACTGCCCCAGCGCGAAGGCCAGGAAGAAGCTGGTCAGCGTCGCGCTCAGCTCCCGGACCGAGACGCCAAGGTCCTCGCTCATCGCGGGAAACGCGGGAAGGATGATGTTGGTGGCCAATGCTCCCAGGGCGGCCAGCGCGGCCAGCAGGAACAGCACGCTTGCCGTGAGCCTTTGCTCGGCAGGCGATCGGCATGCTTGCGACGAAGCACGTTTTACGTTGGCCCTGCTCATTGGCTCGACATTTCAAGCGCTGGATAGTCCACATAGCCTTCGGCCCCGCCGCCGTAGAAGGTGGCCCGGGTGTACGCGTTAAGGTCGGCGCCCCGGCGCGCGCGCTCGGGCAGGTCCGGGTTGGCGATGAACAACCGCCCGAATGCTATGGCGTCCGCCCGGCCCGCTTCGATGGCGGCAGCCGCCGTGTCGGGTTTGTAGTTCCCCGCCGCGATCAGGACGTTCGGCCAGTGCGGGCGGAACAGCTCTGATGTAAAGGGCACATTCTGATGATCGACATCGGCCTGACCCGCGCCGCTGGCGCGCGGCTCGATCAGGTGCAGATACGCCAGATCAAGTGCTGCCAACTGCTTGATCAGGTAGGAATAGAGGGGCACTGGATCGTCCTCGCCGCTACCGTTCGCCACGCCGAATGGCGACAGCCGGATGCCGACACGGTCGGCGCCGAAAACGGTTGAAACTGCAGCGGCGATCTCCAGCACAATGCGGCAGCGATTTTCAATCGACCCACCGTAGGCGTCCGTTCGCTGGTTGCTGCGGCTTTGCAGAAACTGCTCCAACAGGTAGCCGTTGGCCGCGTGGATCTCCACGCCATCGAAACCCGCTTGCTGCGCGTGCCGTGCCGCTTGAACATAGTCCTCGATCACCGAAGCAATCTCCGTGATAGCCAAGGCCCGCGGCGTTTCAAAGGGGGCTCGTTCAAAGGAAGCAGTGAATGCATTGCCGGGCGCGGCGATGGCGGACGGGGCCACCGGCAATTGGCCGCCCAGGAGCGACGAATGGGAGATGCGACCCACATGCCAGAGTTGCAGAAAGATCAAGCCGCCTTGGGAATGAACCGCTTGCGTTACCGCTTTCCAACCATCGATCTGCGCCTGGCTGTGGATGCCCGGCGTTGCCGGCATCCCCTGACCTGTGAGTGAAATCTGCGCACCTTCCGTAATGATCAGCCCACCCTGTGAAGCGCGCTGGCGATAGTATTCCACGTTCAGCGCCTGGGGGACATTACCCGGCTGAGCCGCCCGCATACGAGTCAGCGGGGCCATGACCACACGATGTTTTAAATCCAGGGATCCGAGGCGTAAAGGAAAAAACAGTTTCTGCGTCATTCAGTAATCCGTCAAAAATTACGTAGATATAGATAGCGATCACTTGCCCGATGGCTCGTCGGGATGGCTATCAAGGTATTCAATACAGGTATCAAGCAGATCGTGCAACGCGACAACCCGCTCCACGCCTAACCGTTCGTTGAGGACCGTTTGTGCCGTTTTCCATGCGCGCTGTCCTTCGGCTTGTTTCATACGCCCCGCCTCGGTCGCTTCGACCAGACGGCTGCGTGCATCCTTGCCTGCACCGATCTCCAACAAGCCTTGTGTCGCCAGCGGCTGCAGGTTGCGCGTCAAGGTCGACGCATCCATGCGCATGAGCCTGGAAAGATCGACCGGTTGAATAGGACCCAGTCGGACGACGTACGACAGCAAGGCGTATTGCGTGTTCTTAAGCCCCGTCTCGGCAATATAGCCATCGTAATGACGCGTCACCATGCGCGTGAGCTGGCGAAGTTTCAGGTTGGTGCATCCCTGCGGCTTGATTGAGTTCTTCATGTGATATATTGTACCTGCAACTATTGTATATGCAATAATTTTTAAAGCAGGAGTGGCTGATGGATATTGATCAGGTGGTGGCACGCTGGGAAGCGGACGAAAAGCGGGTTCGAGCGCGATGGAGTGCGACTGATGCTGAGCCCAAAGCACAGCTCTTTGGACTCTCGGGCATGCAGATGTTCGAGGCGATTTTCTCCGGCGCGCTGCCACCGGCGCCCATGGGCGACACCCTCGGTTTTGTACCGATTCACATGGAACCGGGTACCGCAGTCTTCCAGGGCCGACCGCAGCGCCAGCACTACAACCCACTGGGGACCGTGCACGGCGGTTGGTTCGCCACGCTGCTCGACTCCGCAGTGGGCTGTGCGGTGCATTCGACGCTGCCTGCTGGCAAAGGCTACACCACCCTGGAGCTCAAGGTGAACATGGTTCGCTCCCTGAATGATGGGGTGCCGCTGGTGCGCGCCGAAGGCAAGGTGATCCACGCGGGGCGGCAAGTGGCGACGGCCGAGGGCCGCCTCGTCGGCCCGGATGGCAAGTTGTATGCGCATGCGACCACGACATGCCTCATCTTTGAGTACCCCGCGGCAAGTTGAGCCCTTTGGCGTCCGTTATGCAGGTTTACCTTTTATGGAGAAAGCATGAGCATTAAGACAATTTACGTTCAGGCCGGCGGCGGCTTCGATAACGTAGCAGCAGGCACAAGTGAACCTAAGGCGCCCGAGGCCGGTGAGATCACCGTACGCCTTCGCGCCAGTTCGTTGAATTACCACGACCTGGGCGTGGTAAGCGGAGCAATGCCGCCCAGCGAGCAGCGCATTCCCATGTCCGATGGCGCCGGTGAAGTGATCGCGGTAGGTGCGGGCGTTGAAGAGTTCGCCATCGGTAACCATGTGGTCAGCACCTTCTTCCCGGACTGGCTGGATGGCAATCCACAGAGCGCAGGCTTTGGCCGTGTACCGGGAGACGGCATCGACGGGTTCGCACGTGAACAGGTAACGCTGCCCGCGACCGCATTTACCCATGCTCCACACGGGTATAGCCATGCCGAAGCCGCAACGCTAACCACCGCTGGTCTCACGGCGTGGCGCGCCTTGTTCGAAAACGGCCAATTGAAGTCTGGCGAAACTGTGCTGGTTCAGGGCACGGGCGGCGTCTCGATCTTTGCGTTGCAGCTGGCCAAGCTTGCGGGCGCGCGGGTGATCGCAACCTCATCCAGCGAAGAAAAGCTCGCTAAGTTGACGATGCTGGGCGCAGATGCGGTGATCAATTACCGCGACGACCCAGAATGGGGAGAAACCGTTCGCCGTCTGACCGATGGCCGTGGTGTCGATCATGTGATCGAAGTCGGCGGCCCCGCGACGTTAGCGCAATCGATCGCGGCCAGCCGCGTGGGTGGCCATATTGCCGTAATTGGCGTGCTCAGCGGCATCACAAGCCAGTTGCCGCTGGCGCAAGCGCTGTCCCGGCAGGTGCGGCTACAGGCCTTATTGGTCGGCAGTCGCCGCCAGCAGCAGGATTTTGTTCGCGCTATCGAAGCAACCCAACTGCGACCCGTAATCGACCGACATTTTCCGTTGGATGAAATCGTTGCCGCGTTCCAATACCAAGCGAGCGGGCAGCATTTTGGCAAAATCGTGCTTGATATCTAGCATTCTCTAACCACCTGGAAATTCTGTCATTTTCGAAACGCAAAAAATCATTTAATCGCCAAAGTGAGTTGGAAGAAACTTGCTTCCTGAGTTTGGAACCTATTATTCACTCAGTTTGGAACTTTCTGCGTTTTGCGTCACTCAGTTTGGACTTTTCCGTACGAGCTCATTCCGAAGAAATGAGTCACAACACTTGTCATCGCCATAAATTATGGCGGACCGCGTGGCGTTTCGCGTCCAAGATTTTTACGGAGCTCCGAACTGAGTGACTAGAATTCCAAAATTAGCGATGATCGACAACGAGGCGATAGGGGAAACTGACAGGACTGTTCACATAGACTGCTGTAAAAGCTCCACATAGTCTGCTGCCGACGCTTGTCGCGGATTGGTTTTGTGGCTGTGGTCCGCCAACGCCCCCTCAATGATCGCGGGGTACATCTCCGGTGTGACGCCCAGCACCGACAAGCCGGTGGGCAGCCCCAGATCCTCGCTCATTTTTTTTATACTGGCGCCGATATCCTGATTATCCGGCAGCCCCATGGCCTGAGCCAGCCGTGGCAGCTTGCGTTCCTGCCGCACTGAGTCAGAAGTAGCGTTGAAGGCGATGACTGCTGGGAGCAGGATCGCGTTCAGGGTACCGTGATGAAGCGTGGGGTTGAGCCCCCCCAAAGCGTGGCTCAAGCTATGCACACAACCTAATCCTTTCTGGAATGCCATGGCTCCCTGCATAGACGCGCTCATCATGTTCAGACGGGCATCGCGGTCCCGAGGCGAGCGGGTGGCAGTCAGGATGTTAGCCCAGCCCCGGCGAAGCCCGTCCAGCGCAATACCGTCGGCGGGCGGGTTGAAGGAGGGAGAGAGGAAGGTTTCGATGCAATGAGCGATGGCGTCCATCCCGGTTGCTGCGGTCAACCCCCGCGGCAAGCAAAAAGTAAGCGCCGGATCACAAATAGCGGACTTCGGCACGAGGTGGGGCGACAATATACCCACCTTGCGCCCGTCGTCGAGGATGAGGATGGCGCCCCGCCCCACTTCGCTGCCCGTGCCCGCGGTGGTGGGTATGGCTATGACCGGCGCGGCGGCCGCAGTGATTCGCGCAGCTCCGCCTTCAATCGCTGCGAACGTCTTGAGCGGCCCGTCATGCGTGGCGCATAACGCCACCCCTTTGCTCAAATCGATCGACGATCCCCCCCCTACCGCAACAATACCATCGTGGTTGCCAGTCTTGAACATAGCCACCGCAGCGCGAACGGCGCCTTCATTTGGATTGGGCGGAGTCCCGTCGAAGATCCCGACGCCTTCCATCCTCTTTAGGTTCTCGTGTACGAGATCGATTAGACCGGCTTCGCGCACGCCTTTGTCGGTGACGATGAGCGGCCGCCGAATGCCCAGCCGGCGGCATTCGTCGGACAGGACGCTGATCGCGCCGAAATCAAAGTGAACCTGCGTGACATAATTGATGATCGCCATTGAGTGCCGCCTTAGATATCTGTTCGTTCTTGCGCAACGTCAATGCGCTCATTCTTATTGAACCGGTCGTAGTAGATCGGCCGTCCGCCCGTGGTGGGACCGGGATATTGCACAATAACCATCAGCCCGCCTGTTTCAGTACGAAGCTCTTCTTCACAATGCGGATCTCCATGGCATAACATTGTGCCGGGGCCGCATTCTTTCCCGCCGATGGTAAACCGTCCTTCCAGGATATACCAGACTTGCGCAAAATCATGCCGATGCCAAGGGTGAAACGAACCGGGCTCGAGCCGCAACAGACCGGCGTTGGGCAGGGTGGGATTATCAGACGTGGGATGAAAAAGCATTTTTCCCGTTTCGCCGGGCCAGCGTATGGTTTCCCACTCCATCTCATCTATGTGGCGCACTTGCGGCGGCGGATCCTTCCGTTCATTTCCCATCATATTCTCGGTAGATGTCATGGCTTACCTCCTTATCCGTTTGCGTAATTACTGTTTAACCAAGGGACATTCGCTTTGCGTAAGAGGCTTGAAAACCTCATCACCCGGGATGGTCGCAAGCACCTCGTAATAGTCCCAAGGTTCTTTGGACATTTTGGGTGACTTGACCTGCACGAGATACATGTCGTGGACCATCTGCCCGTCAGCTCGCAGATAGCCATTTTCCGCAAATACATCCTTGACCGGCAGATCTCGCATTTTTTCCATGACCGCGGTCGCATCGTCCGTTTGCGCCGCATCCACTGCCTTGAGGTAATGCAAGACGCTAGAGTAAACACCAGCATGGGTCATGGTGGGCATTGCGCCATGGCGCTCGAAAAACCGCTTGGACCAAGCTCTTGTCGCCTCGTTCCGGTTCCAGTAGAACGCCGTGACGAACTTCAGATTCTGAGCGGCCTCCAAACCCATGCTGTGCACATCCGTTAAAAATACAGCTGGAGCAGCTAGGGACTGCTTCGGCATGACGCCGAACTCACCTGCCTGCTTGATTGCGGTGGTCATGTCGCTGCCCGCGCTGGCCAGCGCAATAACGTCCGCGCCCGACGCTTGAGCTTGCAAAAGAAAAGAGCTCATATCGGCCGTGCCCAGGGGGTGGCGAACCTCGCCCACAACCTTGCCCCCGCCTGCCTCCACGGCTTTCCGCATGTCGTTCGCAAAGGCGTGTCCGAAGGCATAGTCTACGGTAATCAGGTACCAGCTCTTGTATTGCTGTGCGGTGAGGACTTTGGCCAACCCGTACCCATTGGTATAGCTGTTGTAGACCCATTGTGCCGAAGTCGGTGTACAAGCCTTGCCGGTGAAGTCAGTGGATGCCGCCGCGATCAGCGCAACCTTCTTCTTCTCCTGCGCAAGTCTCTGAACGGCGAAACCAACGGACGAGTTGGAGAAGTCCGCGATCATGTCGACGCCATCCTGATCGAACCAGGATCGCGCGATGGCCGCGCCCACATCAGCCTTATTCTGATGATTCCCCACCAACAGCTCTATTTTCTTTCCCGCGACTTGGCCTCCCATTTCTTCTATCGCCATTCTTGCCGCCTGAACCGACCCGGGCCCCGCAAGATCGGCGTAGGTACCGGACTGGTCGTTTAGTATCCCTATTTTGACCATATCGTCCGATATGCTAGCGCCCAATACCTGAGCGCTGAATGCCCACATCAGGCACGCTCCCGCGGCACTGAGTTGTATGCGGATGCGTGGCGAACGCCTGGCGGCCAAGTCCCGCATTGAAGTGCTATAGCTGTACATGTTTGCCGGTCTCCTTTTGTTCTTGTTTTGTTTCGTTATTTGCATGACACGCAATATAATTTGCATGTGATGCACATTATAGCGACGTCAAGCTATCGTGCAAGCATTTTCCAGCGTCATTTCCAAACCGTGCCTCCACAACGAGTACACTTGCTCTCGCGGCGCGGAGATCGCTTTATTGTTCTTAAATCGTCACAGCGGGAAGAATGAATCAAAAGATCAAGGCAAGAATCGAGGTCGTGGCCCGGGAAATGGGCGAGAGGCTACGCCAAGCACGTCGAAAAAACGGAATCACGCTAGGCGAGCTCAGCAAAGAAACAGCCCTGTCCGTGAGCTTTCTTTCCCGCCTCGAGCGCGGTGAGACAAGCACGTCTATCGCAAACCTCATCGTGATTGCTACGCGCTTGGGTATATCGCTGCATGAATTCTTCAAAGAGCCGTCAGATACCCGCGAAGACTACATATTGAACCGCGCCCAGGAGCGCGAGCACCAGACAGCGCTAATCGCTCATGGCTATAGCTATCGCCTCTCGACGGGAGATTTGCCGGACCAACAAATGAGCGCCTTCGAGCTGACCTTCCCGCCCGGTGCTAAGGAGCAACCCACACTGCTTACCCACGATGGTGAGGAAGTGCTCTATCTCGTAGAAGGTAGTATAGAGTTTCATATCGGCGAAGATTCGTTTGTGATGAACGCGGGCGATTGCGTGCATTTCAATTGCAGCAAGCCGCATATGGGCAGGAATATTGGAACGAGCACGGCCCGGCTGCTGATGGTCGTGACGCCAGTGAATTCACGCGACAAAGAAGCCTAGCTGCGTAACGAGGAGCATGCGGTGTCTTTCTGAATGCTTTGTCGGTTGCACGTAAGTACTAGCGCAGCTAGCCCCATAATCAAGCAAGTGGTGGATAGCGTCCTTCCAAAGTGTTGCCCGTACTGCCTTTACTGCTGTGGGATTGCGCGAAGTTCGTTCAACGGCCCGAGCGAATAGAAAAGCGAATTCGTCCAGGCGTTGAAGGGTAAACCGCCTTCTAAGCTCTAAATCAATCGTCGAGCGACCCGTTGCTCCGAGTCCCGTCGGTGTAGCTTGCCGTCACGCATCGATCGATCACAACATCACATATCCGCCAAACGTGCCACGGCGTCAAAGTAGCAGGTCGCGCCCCACGTACCGCTCCTGTGGCAGCAAGCTCCAGATCATTTCTCGTAAAGCCAACGGTCGTAACTCTCCAATCCCAAACATGCATCTAACAGCCAAAAATCCGTGGTAAAGCGCGTTATCAAGAGCTCTACTCGTTTGTGCGAGTTCCAAACTGAATGA
>NZ_JBEBUX010000158.1:0-8892 GCF_040393045.1 Pollutimonas bauzanensis
CAGCAGCCAACACACGCGCTGCACTTTACTGGACCACACTGGCAGTCCTGACGGGATCGCTGATCTTCGCCCGCTGGATTACGCAATCCAAACTGGGTCGGGTTCTGACGGCTGTGCGAGACTCCGAGAGCCGCTTGCGCTTCATTGGATACGATCCCTTAGGGTTCAAGCTTTTCGTCTGGACGGTGTCGGCAATCATGTGCGGAATCGCCGGCGCCCTCTATGTTCCGCAGGTGGGGATTATTAACCCCAGCGAAATGTCGACCGAAAACTCGATAGAGATGGTGATCTGGGTTGCCACCGGAGGCCGCGGCACACTGATCGGCCCCCTGGTAGGCGCAGGTGTCGTGAACGGCCTGAAAACATGGTTCACCAGCGTTTTCCCCGAGTTCTGGCTATACGCCCTGGGCCTCATTTTTGTACTGACCACTTTATTCCTGCCCCAAGGCATTGTCGGCCTGGTGCGCCGTTTTGCCGCCCGTCGCTTCGGGAGAAGGACATCATGAAGCAAGCCCACGCTCGCCAATTGCAACACTTGCAGGTAGCCGTAATGCAGGAAAACTCAACCAGACAAGACATGGGCAGCAGTGCGTCCTATGGCCGCGTCGTCACCCCGGGGGTTGATGTCCGCCACGGCGTCATTCTGTATCTGGAAGGCATAACGGTAAGTTTCGACGGGTTCAAGGCCCTTAATAACCTTAGCCTGGATATCGGCGTGGGCGAACTGCGCTGCATCATTGGACCCAACGGCGCAGGCAAGACGACAATGATGGATGTCATTACCGGCAAGACAGCCCCCACCTGCGGAACCGCTTTTTTAGGCCAGAACATCGACCTGACAACGCTCAGTGAAACTGAAATCGCTCATGCTGGCATAGGAAGGAAATTCCAACGCCCTACGGTCTTCGAGAACCATACCGTGTTCGAGAATCTTGAACTTGCGATGAAGACCGATAAACGGGTCAAGCCTACCCTTTTCTCGAAACTTACCGGCGAGCAATCCGATGCGATCGGCTCCACCCTTGAAATGATACGCCTCAAGCATGAAGTATGGCGTCCGGCCGGCTTGCTATCGCATGGACAAAAGCAATGGCTGGAAATCGGTATGTTGCTAATGCAGAAACCGCAACTTCTATTGCTCGATGAGCCGGTAGCAGGCATGACCGATGCCGAGACCGAGCGTACCGGCGAGCTGCTTAACGAACTTAAAGGCCGCCATTCGCTGATGGTGGTGGAGCACGACATGGACTTTGTCACCAGCATTGCCGGTAACGGAAAAGTCACGGTGCTTCATGAAGGGTCCGTGCTGGCCGAAGGCACCATGGCGCAAGTCCAGTCTGACCAGCGCGTAATCGAAGTCTACCTGGGGCGCTGACATGCTGGATGTACAAGCAATCAATCAATACTATGGCGGCAGCCATACCCTTCGCGGTGTTTCATTGTCGTTAAAACAAGGGGAATGCCTTGCATTGCTGGGTCGTAATGGCGTCGGCAAAACCACCCTTCTGAAATGCCTGATGGGCGTGCTGCCTGTGGCTTCCGGCAGTATCCACTTCAATGGCGTCGACATCACCGGACTGGCGCCGCATCAGCGCGCTACGCGCGGTATCGCCTATGTTCCCCAGGGGCGTGACATTTTCGCTCGCCTGACGGTCGAGGAAAACATACTGATGGGCATGGCCACCAAGCCGGCCTCGGCGGCGCGACGCATCAAAGGTGAGATATTTGAACTATTTCCAGTATTAAAAACAATGCTTGGACGGCGAGGAGGCGACCTTTCCGGTGGCCAGCAGCAGCAACTGGCAATCGCCCGGGCCCTGGTTTCGGAGCCTAGACTGGTAATACTGGATGAGCCCACAGAAGGGATCCAGCCATCGATAATCAAAGATATCGCCAACGTTATACGCTTGCTGCGCGAGCGAGGCGATATCGGCATTTTGCTGTGCGAACAATACTTCGAGTTTGCGCGCGAGCTGGCCGATCAGTTTGTCGTGTTGTCTCGAGGCGAAGTCGTCGCAGCGGGCGACAAGTCGCAAATCGGGAGCGACGACGTGCGCAGGCATCTGTCGGTATGAACGGCAACTGACTGCTAGGTAAGAATCAGGACAGACAAAAGCGTTCACTGGATCGGAAGTAGAGGTCAAAATCTGTCACCGTAGAGGATCGTTACTGTTCCCCTACTTCAGAGCCTTTTATGACACTTCACACACCAGGCCCAAAAGCCGAGCGCCCCCGAGAGCGGCTGCTCGCCCATGGTGCTCATATTTTAACTTCTGCCGAGCTGCTGGCCATCATCCTGCGCACTGGCATCAAGGGTTGCGATGCCGTCAGCCTGGGACACAAGCTGATCGAGCAATTCCAGGGTTTACGGGGGCTGCTATCGGCCGATCCTCGAACATTGATGGGCGTCAGCGGCCTGGGCTCAGCCAAAACCTGCGAACTGCTGGCAATCAATGAATTGAACCGCCGCGCTCTGGAGGAAGACCTGAAGGCCGGCCATGCGCTGCATCAGCCGCAACGGGTCAAGCATTACTGCACTGCCAAATTGGGCCATCTGGCGGTGGAACACTGCATGGCGCTGTACCTGGACAGCCAATTACGCCTGATCGCCAGCGAAGAAATCTCGCGCGGCACACTCACCCAGGCATCGATTTACCCGCGGGAAGTCATCAAGGCAGGCCTGAAACATCACGCCGCAGCGCTGATTCTGGCTCATAATCATCCATCCGGCATATCGGAACCCAGCGAAGCCGACCTGGCGCTGACTCGCCATCTGAAGCATGCGCTGGCCCTGGTCGATATCCGGCTGCTTGATCACCTTATCGTTACCGCTTCGGGCGCAACGTCCCTGGCCGAACGCGGGCAGGTGTAGGATAGGCCAGCGCTTTACAGGAAAAGAACCATGCAAGACCTTTGGGATATTTCCCCTCCCATTTCACCCCGATCACCGGTATTTCCGGGCGATACGCCCTATAGTCAGCGCTGGAACGCCACAATCGGCCCGGGCTGCCCCGTCAATGTCAGCGAAATCACAATGTCCCCGCACGTAGGCGCACACGCCGATGCGCCCCTGCATTACGACGCCAGCGGCGCATCGGTCGGCGTGCTGGGGCTTGTGCCGTTTCTAGGGCCTTGCCGAGTTATTCATGCCATACACGCACGTCCCCTGATCACCTGCGATGACCTTCTGCCCTTTCTCGTTGATGCACCGCCACGGATACTGGTGCGGACTTGCAAAAAGGCCGACACTGAAGACTGGCGCGACGACTTCGCCGCTTTTGCTCCTGACACCATACGTTTTCTGGCCGAACGGGGAACGCTGCTGATAGGACTGGATACGCCCAGCATAGATCCCGCCGACAGCAAAACCCTGGACAGCCACCAAGCCATTTTGCACTACGATATGCGGGTACTGGAAAACCTGGTGCTAGACCACGTACCCCCTGGCGACTATGAACTTATCGCGTTGCCGTTGGCGCTGGTCGAGGCCGACGCCAGCCCCGTGCGGGCCATATTGCGATCCTTGCCCATCAACTACTAACCGGTCCCGCCGCTCATGAACCCCCAAGATACCGACCTTTCCGGTCCAGACAATGTCAACAGCGAAAAAGCCCAACTGGATTTTTCCAAAGACATGAGCTATGGCGACTACCTGCACCTGGATACCTTACTTGGCTCGCAGCACCCACTGTCACCCGAACACAACGAGATGCTGTTCATCGTGCAGCACCAAACCAGCGAACTCTGGATGAAACTGATGCTGCACGAATTGCAGGCGGCAATGCAAAACCTGGCCGCCGATCGTCTGCAACCCTGTTTCAAGATGCTGGCGCGTGTCAGCAAGATCATGGAGCAACTGGTACATGCCTGGGATGTTCTGGCCACCATGACCCCACCCGAATACTCTGCATTACGTCCCTATTTGGCGCAGTCCAGCGGTTTTCAAAGCTACCAGTACCGGCAGATCGAGTTTTCCCTCGGCAACAAGAATGCGGCCATGCTCAAACCGCACTCCCACCGCCCCGATCTGCTCGAGCAGGTCAAGCACGCTTACGAAGCGCCATCTTTATATGATGAAGCGCTAAGGGCCGTGCACAGGCAAGGGCTTCCCATACCTGCCGACTATCTTGAACGCGACTGGACACTTGGTTACACTGCCAGCGCCGAGGTCGAACAGGCATGGCTAACGGTATATCGCAACACGGACCAGTACTGGGATCTGTACCAATTAGGGGAAAAGCTGACCGACCTGGAAGACGCCTTCCGCCTATGGCGTTTCCGACATGTCACGACGGTTGAACGCATTATTGGCTTTAAGCGCGGTACCGGCGGTACATCGGGCGTGTCCTACCTGCGAAAAATGCTTGATACGGTGTTATTCCCAGAGCTCTGGCGCTTGCGAACCGATTTATAGCAACGGTCGCTCTGCAGCATCTGTGCAACTCCTGTCCACCAAACGTCATATTTGGCTTGGAAGCCTGCCCCACCCCATGCTAGAATGTTGAGCTACTTTGGATACGTGGTTAGTATATCTGCTAGCTGGCGACCCGCCCTTATGAAGATACAACAGGAATAGATCATGAAAGAAGGCATCCACCCCGAATACCGCGAAGTGGTGTTTCTGGATCAGCAAACAGGCACTAAGTTCATTTCGCGCTCCACGCTTCACAGCCGCGAAACCGTCGAACTCGACGGCAAGACCTACCCCTTGTTCAAGTGTGAAGTGACTTCGGAATCGCATCCGTTTTACACTGGCGCACAAACGCGCATCGTCGAAACCGGCCGCGTCGAGAAGTTCCGTGCCCGCTTTGCCCGCACCGCAGGCACGACTACCCGCAAGGCTTCCTAAGCCAGCTAGTTCTGCCCGTGTTTGCCAAAGGCAGCCTTCGGGCTGCCTTTTTAATTTAAGATAGCCTTATCTACCACTTAGGGCGCCCCCCAGTGTCTCCCAGCGACTCCCTTTCTACACCTGCTCGCCTAACGGCAACGGCAACTATTAAACTACCCCGACTATTCTTGCTGGTGGTAGGTGTCATTTATATTCTGGCAGGCCTGTTCTTTCGGGATCCCTGGAAAGCGGACGACGTGGTCGGCTTGGCCACCATGATGACCGCTCTGCAAGGCCAACCCACGGCCATGCTGCTTCCACAAATAGGAACGCTGGCCCATGCCCAAGACGGCCCGCTGGTCATGTGGGTGGGGGCTTTCAGCATCTGGCTGTTTTCCCCCTTCTTCGAATACTTCACCACCCCGCTGAATGCCGCCATTATCGCGTCGCGCCTTCCCAACTTGTTGTGGTTTGGCCTGCTCACCGCTTCGGTCTGGTACGGAAGTTACCTGTTAGGCAGGCGCCCGGAACCCCAGCCGCTTGCCCTCCCCTTTGGCGGCGAACCTACCGTGCGCGACTATGGCCGCATGATCGCCGACGCGGCTTTGCTGCTAATTGTGGCTACCGTAGGCATTCTATGGCGCATGCACGAAACGTCCGAAGTGCCGGCGCTTATCGCTTTTCAGGCTCTGGCGTTCTACGCTGTAGCACGTATGCTGGACCAACCTTTTTCGGGTTCGATTGTGCTGGGCGTGGCCGTAGGTGCGGCATTTCTGACACGCGGCTGGATAGGCGCACTGCCCATCATGCTGGCCATTCCTTTTTGTTTTCGTCCTCGCAGCGCCTTATGGCCGGAAAAAAAATGGCTGATCATTACCGTCGTCATCAGCCTCTCTATGGCCTTGCTGTGGTGGATTCCGGCCAAGCGTCTGGGCGACTACTGGACGCACAACTGGTGGTTATGGAATATTCAGTCATTCAGCTGGCCGCGCTACAGCGTGCTAACCAGCATGCTTCGCGATCTGCCGTGGTTTCTATGGCCGACGTGGCCGTTCGCCCTTCTGGCTCTATGGCGCTGGCGCTCATGGCTGGCAGCTCCGCATATATGGATACCCCTGATGTTTGCCGTGTGGCCTCTGGTCACCATGCTGTTTCTGGAAGATGTATTCGAACCTGAGTACAGCCTGATGGCGGTCCCCGCCGCCGTCCTGGCCGCCTTTGCACTGCCCACGTTGCGCCGCGGCGTTGTGAACTCGCTGGATTGGTTCGCGGTAATGTGTTTTTCGCTGACCACCGCCACAGTATGGCTGGGCTGGATCGCGCTGCAAACCGGGTGGCCACGCCAGATCGCTCACAATATCGCCCGCCAGACTCGTGGCTACGAGGCCTTCGTATCCTGGCCGGCGCTATTGATTGCCGGTTGCGGAACCCTGGCCTGGATAGCTTTGGTGCGTTGGCGCCTGCACAGCAAACCTGAAGCGCTGTGGCGAGGCACCGTACTTTCTGCGGGCGGGCTTATCGTAACCTGGCTTATGCTAGTTACCTTATGGATGCCAGTACTCGATTATGTGCGCAGCTACCGTAGCGTATCGGCGCAACTGGCATCGGCTCTGGAAACCCATAAAGCGCCGGGTGAATGCGTTCGGGCGCTTGGCGTAGGCACGGGGCAACGGGCATCATTCCTGGTGTTTAACGACATCAACTTTAGCTACGACTCAAGGTGCACGCTGATTCTGCAGCAAACATCGTCCGAGAGTGTTGCTAATGGTTCTGCCGCATTCTCCGACACCGGCACCGTAATATGGCAAGGAAAACGCGGAGCCGACCGCCACGAAATGTTCCGGTTGCTGCGTGTTGGAAAAGAATGAACGCACCTGCTCCGCAGCTTAGGGGCTTCGGGTTCTACGTCAAGGAAATCCTGCGCCAGGCTTGGCCCGTGCTGGTCAGCTCATGGGCCAGCATAGCGTTTGGCGTTATCGACACAGCGATGGCTGGTCACGCCAGCGCAGCCGATCTGCAAGCGATGGCGTTGGCGGCATCTATTTACATTACGGTATTTGTCGGACTGATGGGCGTCATCCACGCCCTGATCCCCATCATTGCACAGCATTTTGGCGGCGAACGCTATCTTGAGGTGGGACGAGCCTGGGGCCAGGGCGTATGGCTGGCGTTAGGCCTGTCGCTCATCGGCGCCGCCACCATGCTGTTTCCTAATGTCTGGCTGACACTTTCAGGCGAGGTCGACCCTGCGGTACGCAGCGGTATCACCTGGTATTTGCGTGCGCTTATCCTTGCGCTGCCTGCCGCGCTGACCTTTCGCACCATTTACTCTCTGTGTACCGCCATCTCACGCCCAAAAATCGTCATGACGATTAACTTGGTCAGTATTGTCTTCAAGTTTTTCTTCAACTGGGTATTCATATTTGGCAAGCTCGGACTACCCGCCATGGGCGCCGCGGGAGCCGGGCTGTCAACCGCCGTTGTAGCATGGCTGACATTAGGCGCCGGAATATGGGCGCTTAATCACGACCCCTTTTACCTACGCTTTAAACTTGGCCTGGGCAAGCCACATTGGCCAAGCCAGAAGGAACTGCTACGCCTTGGCATTCCCATGGGCGGCTCATATCTGGTCGAAGTATGCGCATTCAGCTTCATGGCTTTACTGGTTGCACGCGAAGGCATGTACGTCACCGGCGGACACCAGATCATGTCGAACCTGGCAGCTTTATGTTACATGATGCCGATGGCGGTAGGCATTGCCTGCGCATCGCTGACAGCGCAAGCAATCGGTGCAAAAGATATGCCAAGAGCCCGCAGAACAGGGATGGCCGGCGTTACGATCGTGGCGCTTGGCGCTGCGATGACCGCCACTGTACTGATTGCCGGCAAGGCCACTATTCTTCGCGCCTATACCGATGACGTTCAAGTTGCGATTGTCGCTGCGGCCCTGCTGCAGGTGTTGCCCTGGTTTCATTTATGCGATGCGATGCAATGTATAGGCTCTTATCTTTTACGTGCCTACAAAGTTGCGGTCGTGCCTTTGCTATTGCAAATCGTCGCGCTGACAGGACTTGGGCTGATAGGTGGGTGGTGGCTGGGATTCGGGCCGGCGGCGGGCACCCTGCAACCAGTCATCAACCGCGTAATGCCAGGCGCACCGGTAGGTGCAGCCAGCATGTGGCTGATGGCGCTGACGGGGCTGGGGTTATCGGCTGCTTTGCTGTTTGCCTGGTATGGGCATGTGGTCAGGGCGTACGCTCGTCGGGTTAGGGTTTAGTCTACGGCTGGCTTGTTGTGTTGGCGTGTTTGTCCGTTTCTTGAGCGGCGGCTGACACAGGGGGTGGGACTGGCTCAGCGCTTAGCGGCCCTGTGCTGTCGCCAGGGCTACCCGGGCCAAGTTTCATTTCCGGTGCGCCCGCGAACTCCCAGCGCTGACAGTCCACTGGACTGTCAGCAAGCGTGCTGGTCGAACATGCGCGGGCTTGCCTCACCGGAAATGAAACTTGGCCCGGCGCACGCTGACTTCGCCTGCCCCACCCCCTGTGCCAGCCGCCGTCGCATGAAAGGCTGGCCCAGACGGCTTCGGCCAGCAGCGTGTCTTGGCAAAGAGGTGGAGGTCTTAGCGACGTTCTGCGCATTGGCATACGGTGATTCGCATGCGCCCTTTAGCAACAGGCCATTCATATCAGACCATGCGCATCAGCCCACCAGCACCGACCATTAGCACCAGCCGATGGCCCTGTTCATCAGCAGCCTTACATCAGCAGCCGCCCGTCCATAAGAAAACTCGTCCATTTAGCGCAATTATGAGGTGCAGCAAGCGGGGTAAGCACGGCGAATTTTGAGCGCGCCGGGCAGGCAGCCTGGGATCAAGGGGGAAAGGCGCGCTGTCCGACCGGCACGCTTGCTGCCAGTCCAGTGGACTGGCAGCGCCGGGAGTTCGCGCCTGGCCTTGATCCCAGGCTGTCTGCGCGGAAAGTCCCGAAGGGACCGCAGCGATTATTCGCCTTGCTTACCCCGCTTGCTGCGCCGTCATAAAAACGAGCAAACGGGAATCATAAGAA
>NZ_JBEBUX010000159.1:0-8888 GCF_040393045.1 Pollutimonas bauzanensis
CCATGCTCACCACTCTAAACGCCACCCTCTCTCAAGTGCTTCTGTTGCCTGGCATCCTTTTGCTGTTCATGGTCGCGGGTTGCGCTTTGCTGGCATGCCGCCTTCGCCGATCGGGCTGGACACTGCTGATTATTGGCATTGGCAGCTTGGCTGTACTAAGCATGCCTGTCACTGCCCACTACATGATACGTACGCTGGAAACGCAATCGGCAGTTAAACCTGACGCTTTAGCCAAGGTGCAAGCGATCGTGGTGTTAAGCGGAGGCATCCGGCACAGCCAGCCTGAATATGCCACCGACGTTTCCAGTGGCGCCACTCTGGAACGCTTGCGCTACGCAGCTTTCTTGTATAACCAGCACGACCTGCCCCTGCTCGTTACCGGTGGTGCCCCGTCGGGCGGAGAGCCCGAAGGCTGGGTCATGAAACGCGAACTGGAAACGGTGTTTTCAGTGCCGGTACATTGGGTAGAAACCAAGTCCATCAACACGGCGGAAAATGCAGCATTTTCCAGGGAAATCCTTCAGCCCGCAGGCGTCGATACGATTGCGCTGGTGACGCACGCCTGGCATATGCCCAGGGCCAAGCGGGCCTTCGAACGCGTGGGTTTCACGGTTGTCGCCGCCCCTACGGTTTTCCATGTTGAATCGGTTGCGGGGATAATGAATTTCATTCCCCAGGCAGCGTATTTCCAAATAGCCAATACCGCGCTACACGAGTGGATTGGAATGGTTTGGTATGAGGCGCGGAGTTAACCAGATATCACAGCATAAAGGCGTATCGTGGAACTGAGACAACTGAAGTATTTCATCGCTATCGTGGAGGCGGGCAGTTTTTCCAAGGCGGCTATTCACGCTAACGTTGTCCAATCCGCACTTTCGCAACAAATAGCAGCGCTCGAATCCGAGTTGGCCGCCCCCTTGCTGGTACGCAGCGCCAACGGCGTAAACCCGACTGCGGCAGGCGAACTGTTTTACCAGCATGCTCAGCATGTATTGCGACAAGTAGAGCATGCCAAATCGGTCATCCACAGTTGTGATAACCAGCCTAGCGGGCCGGTATCCATCGGTCTGCCCACCAGTACGGCAGCAAGCCTTTCAGTTCCCTTGATCGAGGCATGCCTTGATCGCTATCCGGGTATTCAGTTGCACATCATGGAAGGCTTGAGCCGGCAAATACATCAGGCTTTAAACAATGCCGCTATAGACATGGCCATTCAGTTCTCGGGGCAATCACTGCATGGATTCAAATCGCAGCGATTGCTCACCGAAGAGCTGTTCGTCGTAACGAGCGCCATAGGAAAAACGTCGCATCGCGGCCAAATTAACACCGTCTCCCTGGACGAGTTACGCGAAATGCGCCTGATGTTGCCGGGGCGCGGCAATGGCTTACGCGACTTGGTGGAAAGGTTGCTGAACAATATCGGAATAGCAGCCAATCCAATCGTGGAACTTGGCTCACTGACTACCATTATTGAGGCAGCGAGAAAGGGGATAGGCGCAACCATATTGCCGTGGGGGGCTTTCCAGCAAGAGTTTGCTGCCGGGCACCTATGCGCATATCGTCTTGAAGGCCTAAGCATTCCACGCAGCTTGATGCTGTGTGTGTCGGGCACCTTGCCGCTCTCCAATGCTGCCCAGACATTCCATGGCCTGGTCATTGATGTTGTAAGCCAGTTGGTGCAGCAAGGATCCTGGAAAGAGGTAAACCTGCAGACAGCCAGCCCTTCTGCTGAACAAGCTGATTAGCCTCCGTAAAAAAATTTCGGCAAGCTATCTCGAAAACAGATGGCAGCATCGGATTTGCTTACTTGCGCCCTCGCAGTGCTCCGCCCTACTCTAATAAAGCAATCAAGTTACAAAGACATCATGGGATGAAGCGATATCAACCCATCAGAATAAACTTTGGACGGAGACAACATGAAAACCCTAGCCACCAAAATGGCCGCGTGCGTGTTCGCCGCAGCCGTATCCACTCCGCTTTTTGCCCAAACCCTGCCCAGTTATTACCCGGCTGACTACACCAAGCTGGTAGAAGCATCCAAGTCCGAAGACGGCGTGCTGGTTTACTCTGTCATGTCGGCCCAGAACTGGAAGCCGGTGCTCGATACCTTTAAAGAAAAATACCCGTGGATAAAGGTCGAGACGCTTGATCTGTCGAATGAAATCTGGTCCCGCTACTATAGCGAAAAATCGGCGAAATCCCGCACTGCGGATCTGATCATTTCTTTGGGCGTCGGGCCGTGGCTGGACTTTGTCAAGAAGAACGAGGTAGCGGTTTACGAGTCACCCGAAGCACAGCATGTACCCGACTGGAGCAAGCCTTTTCCGGGCGTGTATTCGGTTTCGGCGGATCCCGTGCTGATCGCCTGGAACTCAAAGGTTTTGCCCAACCAGAAAATCACCACCATGGCCAAGGTGGCGGAACTCGCCTCCGATCCAAAGCTCAAGGGAAAACTGACAACCTATGACGCCGGCTCGGGCTCCTTGGCCGCAGTGTTTCCATGGGTATGGAGCCAGCATCATAAGGAAGATGGCTGGGCGATCCTGGATAAAGTGGGGCCGCAATCCAAACCCGAACGTTCGGGGGGCCAAATGCTGGCCAAGCTGGTTACCGGCGAATACGCGATCGCCTACCTGACGAGTGCCATTACTGTTTTGCCAAAACTGAACAGCCCAGGGGTAAAAGGCGTTATCGAGTGGAGCTTCATTACCGATGGCCAGCCGCTGTATGCGCGTGGCATGGCAGTCACTGCGACGGCTAAAAGTCCAAACTCGGCGAAACTGCTGCTTGATCATGCCATATCGCATCAAGGCCAAATCGGTTGGGGCCAAGGCGGGATGACACCCGTGCGAGAGGATATTGCCGAAGGCGACGTCCCCTTTTTCACTTACAAAGGAATCGTAAAAGCGGTGAATGGCGAAAAGAATGTTGAAGTCCTCGCCTACGATCCGAACTACGACAATGCAATCGACGACTACGTAGCAAGGTGGAAAAAGGCCTATAAGCGCTAATGGAGCCGGGCCTCAATATGGAAAACCCATTGAAATCCGGGGCCGGCCTGGCCTGGCCCCGAATCGCGGTATGGCCCGGGAAGGCATTTCAAACGGTTGTGACCCTGCTGGTTGCATTCCTGGTTCTTGCCCCCTTGCTGCCCCTGGTCATACAGGCCTTTATCGACAAACCTTTGTACGATGCCGGCCCCGGCTTCACCTTAAGCGCATTCCACCGCCTGCTGACCAACAGTGACTTTTACCTGGCGCTGTGGAACACCCTTCTCTTCGCGACAGCGTCTACCCTGATCGCCCAGTTCTTCGGCATTGCCGCGACCATACTCATAGCCCGCACCGATTTGCCTGGCCGGCGTATTGCTGGATCAATATTCATCTGGCCTTTGTTTGTTTCGCACTTGGTATTGGCATTTGGCTGGATTGTCGGCTTTGGTCCTTCTGGTTTTATATCCGGACTGGCAGCGCAGTTCTTCGGCGAGGCGCCGTGGAATTTATATAGTCTTGGGGGCTTGTCCTTTGCCGCTGGCACAGCGCTTGCACCGCTCACCTATCTATATTGCATGAGTTCGGTCAAGACCATTGATCCGGCTTTGGAGTCGGCGGCCCGCATCTCTGGCTGCGGGCCTATCAAGACGCTGTGGAAGGTAACGATGCCGTTATTGAAGCCGGCGATCTGGGCCAGCGCCACATTAAACTTCATGCTGGCTGTCGAGTTACTGGCGCTGCCTTTGCTGCTGGGCGGGCCTGCCGGCTTGCAGTTTCTGATCACCTTCCTGTACGAACAAGGCATCGAAGCCAATAGTCCCGACTATTCAGTCGTCGCCGCCTGCGCCCTGCTGCTCATCGGCGTGATTTCCCTACTGATCATGTGGCAAACGCGCAGCATGGGCGATACCCGCAAATACGTGACGGTCGGTGGAAAGGCAGCCAGGCAGCGCCTGCTGGGCCTGGGGAAGTGGAGGTGGCCACTATGCCTGGCAGTTAGCATATACCTGGGCATTACGGTGTTGTGTGTACTTGGCGCCGTCATTCTACGTTCGGCAACCAGCATGCTTTCGCCGTACATGCCCATATCCGAGCTGCTCACGTTTGAAAACTATCAGGCACTATTTTCTTTTCCCGAATATATCCGTTCAATCACCAATACCGCCTTGGTAGCGATTGTCGGTGGCGCGCTGGGCACTGTACTGGTGGCCGCGACGGCCGTCGTGTCGTTGCGTTCAGATTGGGGCCTGCGCAAGCCATTGCAATTCATTGCGCTTTACCCGCGCGCGGTCCCGGGCCTGCTGGTAGGTATTGGCGTGTTCTGGGCAGTGGCATGGATTCCGGGGCTTCAGGTCATTCAGAACACGATCTGGATTTTGATCTTCGCCGTGCTCATGCGGCATTTCCCTACAGGCCTGGGCGCTGTGACGCCTTCTCTGCATCAAATCAGCCAGGATCTGGATCGCAGCGCGCGCGTCAGCGGCGCCACCTGGCTGACAACCACCCGGCGTATTGTCCTGCCGCAGCTGTACCTGCCCTTGGCGGCCTGCTATCTGTTGCTGGTCATCCACTTCATCAAAGAATACGCCTCGGTCGTTTTCTTGTTTGGGCCAGGCTCCGAGATGCTGGGAACAACCATGCTTTCTTTCTGGGTCCAGGGGGAACAAGGTGCCGTAGCGGCACTGGCCGTATTGCAAATTGCCATGGTGGTGGTGTTGCTGGGCCTGTTCCGGCTGATATTCAAGGTAAAAATCTATGGCTGAAATTGTCATTTCTGAGCTTGTCCAACATTACGGAAATGTACCCGCCGTCAGCGGTGTATCGATACACGTCAAGGACGGCGAACTCGTATCGTTGCTGGGTCCCAGCGGCTGCGGAAAATCGACAACGCTCGCCGCGCTGGCGGGCCTGGAGCGCCCTACCAGCGGCAGTATCACAGTGGGCGGCATACCTTTCTTTGATTCACAAAAACAAATCTATCTCCCGCCAGAAGCCCGCAACTGCGGACTGGTCTTCCAGTCCTATGCGCTCTGGCCACACATGACCGTATTCGAGAACTGCGCTTTTGCGCTGAACCTCAGAAAAGTCAGCAAGGCCGATCAGAAAAAACGGGTCATGGATGCGTTGGCGCTGGTGGAAATGGAAAACTTCGCAGCCCGTTTTCCCTATCAACTGTCGGGTGGTCAGCAGCAGCGCGTGGCGCTGGCCCGAACGCTGACCTATGAGCCCACCATACTCTTGCTTGACGAGCCCTTATCCAACCTTGATGCCAAGCTGCGGGAACGAGCCCGCACATGGCTGCGCAGCCTGCAAAAAAAGGTGGGACTGACCACGGTGTTTGTAACGCACGACCAGGCCGAAGCCCTTGCCATGTCGGATCGTGTAGCAGTGATGAATGCAGGAAAAATCATCCAGTACGACACGCCTCAAGCCATCTATGACCAGCCGAAAGATCGCTTTGTCGCCGACTTCATCGGTTCAAGCGTATTGCTGCGCACCCGCGTCACTGCCAGTGCGGATGGCCGGCATACGCTGGCCCTGCCCGATGGCCAGCACATCACACTGCAACTCACTTATCCCGCCCAGGTCAATGAAAACATCGACGTGGCGATACGTGCGGAAACGCTGAACCTTGTTGCGGGAACTCCCGGCTGCACCGAGCGGGCGCTCAAAGGACAGATTTCCAATTCCAGCTATCTCGGTTCGCGCTATGAATGTGATTTCACCGTGGGCCAGACCCCTTTGCGAATAGAAACCACCATCCCCTTGACGTCGATCAGCTCGGGCGACTTATGGGCCGAGCTTGCCAACACCCGTTATGCCGCCTTTCCGGTGGATAAATAAACATAAGACACTATGCACGCACACTCCTTTGAATCCGATGCCTCGTGTCCGCTCGATGGCATCAAAGTGTTGGACTTATCCCGGCTGGTGGCTGGCAATATGCTCAGTTTGCTGCTTGCTGATTTTGGCGCCGAAGTCATCAAGGTGGAGGATCCTGTTGGTGGCGACACCTTGCGACACTGGAAAGAATATACCGATGAGTTTCCCGAGGGCATCAGTGCCTACTGGAAAGTGTATGCCCGCAACAAGAAAAGTATGACGCTTGATACGCGCCGCAGCGAAGGGATTGAACTCATGCTGCGCCTGGTGGAAACCGCCGATGTCTTCATCGAGAGCTTCCGCCCCGGCACCCTGGAAAAAATGGGGCTGGCGCCAGACATATTATTGGCCCGCAACCCAAAGCTGGTCATTGTGCGCGTGTCGGGCTGGGGCCAGACAGGCCCCTATCGCAATCAACCCGGATTTGGCAGCCTGGTCGAAGCCATGTCCGGTTACGCAGCCAAAAATGGTTATGAAAATCTTCCCCCCATGTTGCCTAACCTCGCCCTGGCAGACATGATCGCCGGTTTATACGGCGCGTTCTCGACGATGGTGGCGGTACGGGCGGCAGCGAATGAATCCGGCAAGGGTCAGATCATTGACCTGTCGCTGCTGGAACCCTTGCTGTCGATACTGGGGCCTGATGCGGTGCTGTACCAACTTACCAATGAAGTCCCGTCGCGCACCGGAAACCGCACCAGCATTGCCGCTCCGCGCAACATATATAAAACAAAAGACGGACATTATCTGGCACTGTCCGCATCGATCCAATCCATGACCGAGCGTCTGTTTGAAGCGATAGGGCGTCCCGAACTCATCAGTGATCCGCGCTTTATGACCAATTCAGACCGGCTGAACCATGTCGAAGAGCTCGACCGCATCATCCAGGATTACGTAGGACGATATACCCAGGCGGAAAACCTGGCGTATTTCCGGCAATCCGCCGTCACGATAGGCCCCGTTTACGACATAGCCCAGCTTATCGAAGATGAGCATATCGTGGAGCGCGACATCATGATCAGGATGCCCGATCAGCAGTTGGGAAGTGTGCCTATGCATAACATCATTCCCCGTCTATCGGGTACCCCAGGCCGACTGCGTCGCCCCGCACCAGATCTGGGCGAAAACACATTTGAAATCCTCTCCACCATTCACATTGACAGGGCGCAGTTTGCCGCCCTGAAAGAACAAGGAGTAGTCTGATGTCAAAGCACCCAGTTTACGAAACGTTCAATACGCTGCGCTCTTTGCTGTTTGTCCCCGCGCTAAATGACAAATTTATTGACGGCGCTCATACGCGCGGCGCTGAGGGCATCATTTTCGATCTTGAAGATTCGATTATCTATGACCGAAAGCTTGCTGCGCGCGATGCGCTGGCATCGGCGGTAGCCCGCGTGCGCCCCCATGCCTTGCCTTTGCTCGTGCGCGTCAACAATCTGCCCGAGCTCCTTGAAGATGACCTGCACGCAGCAGTCGCTGCGGGCGCCGACGCCATCCTGATACCGAAAGTCGATACGCCCGACCTATTGCGCGATGCAGACCGCATGATTACCGCATTCGAACAACAGGCCCATCGCCAGCCCGGATCGGTGAAATACATGGCGCTTATAGAGTCAGCCAAAGGCATGTTCAACATCGCGCAGATTCTGCAAACTGGAGGACGTCTGCGCGGCCTGGGGTTTGGTAGCGAAGACTTCGCCGCCAGCCTGGGTGTCGAGCCAGACGCCCAGGCTTTATCCGCGCCTGCGCAAAGCATGGCGCTTGCCGCTCGCGCCTTTGATTTGGCCGCATGGGGGCTGCCCGGTTCAATTGCCGATTTCAACGATACAGAAGCATTCGAGCAACTGGTGCGCAAAGCCAAGGCATACGGCTTTACCGGCGCGCTAGGCATACACCCCAAGCAAATCGAATTAATTAATAAGGCATTTCGTCCCAGCCCCGAAGACCTGGTCCAGGCAAAACGCATTATCGATGCTTACGAACAGGCACTAAGCAATGGCGCAGGGGCTGTCGCCCTGGACGGCAAAATGATTGATGCCCCAATCGTAGAGCGCGCGCGTCGACTGGTCGGCGCATAAAAAACATGCTCAAGCGCGTACGTGGCTACCATGTGGCCGGACAACGAGTCACCTTGTCGGGCTTGCCAATAAGCCATGTTCAAACGGCGACTAACGGCCCTTCACGCCGCTCAGACCCAAATGGCGACTACCAGACTGGACAGCTGTATGTGCAGCAATTCAGCCTGACCTCGCCACGATCGTCATACCCCTTGTTACTCTGGCATGGTGGGGGTATGACTGGCGTCACCTGGGAAGACACACCCGACGGACGCCCGGGCTGGCACGATTTTTTCATGCGTGCAGGCCACGACACCTACGTTTCCGATGCGGTGGAACGCGGCAGAGCCTCGTGGGCGCGCTATCCGGAAATCAACCCTGCCCAGCCTGAACATCGTCCCATCAACCAAGCATGGGAAATTTTCCGCTTTGGACCCGAAGGCGGCTATTCCAGCAACCCGCAAGAGCGCCGCGTCCATCCCAACCAGCAGTTCCCCACAGACGCCGTAGATCAATTCTCCAAACAGTTCGTGGCGCGCTGGACCAACAGCGATCTGCAGGCACAAACCGCCTACGACACGTTGATCAGTCAAATAGGGCCCTGCGTGATTCTTGCGCACAGCCAGGGCTGCAGCTTCGCATTAAAAGCCGCACAGCATGCCCCCGACAAGGTGAAGGCAGTCATTCTTATTGAGCCCGCTGGTGTCCCCTCGCTACCGCCCACTGCGCCGACAACGATTCCTTATCTGATCGTATGGGGAGACCACTTCGAACATAGCCCGCTTTGGCAGCAATACCGCACCAACGTTCAAGCATACGTAAATGCCCTGGAAGCACTCGGTGCCGCTGTGACGACACTCGACTTGCCGCTACGAGGCATCTACGGAAACAGCCACATGATCATGATGGACAAGAACAGCGACCAAGTCGCCGCGCTGGTTCAAGACTGGATGGA
>NZ_JBEBUX010000160.1:0-8839 GCF_040393045.1 Pollutimonas bauzanensis
ACAGGCCGCAACCCAGCATGGCAAGGGCAATGACCAGGTTGACCATGTGCTGGCCTGAAAACACCACGGGTGCGCCCTGGAACAGCCGGAACTTGTATTTGCCCGACAGTTTTCCGAAAGCAATCACTGATCCCGAAAAGGTGATGGCGCCGACAAAGGTGCCAATGAACAGTTCCAGACGATTGCCTACCGGTATGGGCGAGCCCACTGTAGTGATGCCGAAGGCGTGCGGCTCGGCCACGATGGCCACGGCAATGGCAACAGCCGCCAAGCCTATCATGCTGTGCATGAAGGCGACCAGTTCGGGCATTTTGGTCATTTCGACGCGTTTGGCCATGACAGTGCCGACGGTTCCGCCAACAAGCAGGCCCAACAGTACCCAGCCCAGGCCTATGCCGGCTTTGCCGTCGGCGGCCAGGCTGACGATAAGCGCCGCCGTCGTCAGTACGGCAATTGCCATCCCTGCCATGCCGAAGGCGTTGCCACGCCGCGAGGTGGTCGGATGCGACAAGCCTTTGAGCGCCTGGATGAAACACACCGAGGCGATCAGGTAGAACATGGTGACCAGATTGATGGAGATCATGCCTTGTCTCCTACAACGGTTTTCTTATCTTTTTTCTTGAACATCTCCAGCATGCGTCGTGTGACCAGGAAGCCGCCGAATACATTAACGGCGGCCAGCGCAACGGCAAATACCCCCATGTAGCGCGCCAGGCTGCTTTCTGTCAGGGCGGCAGCCAGCATCGCTCCCACGATGACGATGGCCGAGATGGCGTTGGTAACAGCCATTAGCGGCGTGTGCAGGGCGGGGGTGACATTCCACACCACATGAAAGCCCACATAAATGGCGAGTACGAAAATAATGAAGTTGATGAGGGTAGGGCTTACGGCTTCCATCAGGCGCTCCTTAACACTTTGCCGTCCGTGCACATTAGGCAGGCGGTGATGATTTCATCGTCTTGTTGTATGGCCAATTGGCCTTCGGCGTTGGCAATGAGCTTCATGAAGTCCAGTACGTTGCGCGAGTAAAGCGCAGAGGCGTCGGTGGCGACCATGGCGGGCAGGTTGCTGTAGCCAATGAGCGTGACGCCATGCTTTTCGACGACCTGGTCTTTCTCGGACAGCGGGCAATTGCCGCCGCGTTCGACCGCCAAGTCGACAATGACGGATCCGGGCTTCATGGCTTGTACGGTTTCGGCGCTGATCAGCACCGGAGCCGGGCGGCCGGGAATAAGCGCGGTGCTGATGACAATATCGGCCTGCCGGCAGCGTTCGGCTACCAGGGTTGCCTGGCGCGCCATCCAGGACGCGGGCATGGGCCGTGCATAACCGCCCGTGCCTTGTGCTATTTCGCGTTCTTCATCGGTTTCGAAAGGAACGTCGATAAACTTGGCGCCCAGTGATTCGATTTGCTCTTTGGCCGCAGGCCTCACGTCGGAGGCTTCGACCACTGCGCCCAGGCGCTTGGCCGTTGCAATGGCCTGCAGGCCGGCAACGCCGGCGCCCAGCACGACGACGCGAGCCGCCTTGAGCGTGCCGGCGGCAGTCATCATCATGGGGATGAGCCGGCCATACTGATTGGCGGCCAATAGCACGGCTTTGTAGCCGGCCAGGTTGGCCTGGGATGACAGCACGTCAAGGCTTTGCGCGCGGGTAATGCGCGGCGCGGCCTCCAGAGCAAAAGCGGTCAGTCCGGCGGCGGCCAGTTCTGCTAGGCCGTCCGAATTGAACGGGTCGAGCATGCCGATCAGGACTGCGCCCTTTTTCATGTGCTGGCGTTCCTGCGCATCGGGAGATCGCACTTTCAGGACGATGTCCGCGCCTAGCGCTTGAGCCGTATCGACCAATTGCGCACCGGCCTCGACGTAAGCCTCGTCGGGGTAATGTGCCGCTGCCCCCGCCCCACGCTCGACCAATACGGTATGTTGGTTTGCCAGGTATTTCTTTACTGTTTCGGGCGTTGCGGACACGCGCGCCTCACCGGCCGCGCTTTCACGCGGGATTCCTATTTGCATAAAGCCTCTCCACCATTGCGATTTTACTTTTGATGGCGTTTACTATACCTGAACTATTTACCGGAATTAACTGTCTTGTGGACGAAAATCCTTTAGACTCGAAGTGACTTAATGTTTGGGAGGTGAATATGGGGCTTTTAGACTCAATCGTGTCCGCGATGGGCACAGCAAATCCGCAAGCCGGCGCACAGGCATCGTTGCTGCCTGCACTAATCGAGCAAGTTCAAAATTATCCGGGCGGTTTGCCAGGGCTTATTGAAAAATTTCAGCAAGGGGGCTTGGGCCAAGTAGTTGCGTCTTGGATGGGCAGCGGTCAGAACGAGCCCGTTTCTCCGGACCAACTGCAGTCGGTATTGGGGGATGGGGTGGTCAATAATCTGGCGCAAAAATCGGGTCTGGATGTCGGCTCGGTGTTGAGCACGCTTAGCGTCATGTTGCCCAGCCTGGTTGACCAAGCCACGCCTAATGGCGCGGTTGACGCCGAAAAGGGAATTGACAGCTCACTATTGGGTTCGCTGTCCGGCATGCTGGGCAAGTTGTAATCCAGCTTGGCGAGTCGGTCCGATCGCCGGATTATGCCCCCTTGGGTGCATAATCCGGCGATAAAGCGGTTATGCCTGGCTAGCTGCTAATGCTTGTTCAAGGTCGGCCAGAATATCATCGATATGCTCAAGGCCGATCGACAGGCGGACCAAGTCTTCACCCACTCCGGCTGAAGCAAGTTCTTCCGCATTCAATTGCCTGTGCGTGGTCGAGGCCGGGTGGCAGGCCAGGGATTTCGCATCGCCGATATTAACCAGCCGAAGAATCAGCTTGAGCGCATCGATGAAGCGTGCACCAGAAGCGCTGCCGCCCTTGATACCGAAACATAGAATGCTGGCTGGCTTGCCGCCGAGGTACTTTTGCGCCAAGGCATGTTCGGGATGGTCGGGCAGGCCGGCATATTGCACCCACGCAACCTGATTATGCTTTTGAAGGAATGTTGCTACTTTCAGTGCGTTTTCGGTATGACGCTCCATGCGCAATGCCAGGGTTTCGATGCCTTGCAAGATCAGGAACGCATTGAAAGGAGAAAGTGCCGCGCCGGTATTGCGTAGCGGCACGACCCGGCAGCGCCCGATGAAAGCCGCGGGGCCGAACGCTTCGGTGTAGACCACGTCATGGTAAGACGGGTCGGGTTCGTTCAGCATGGGAAAGCGTTTTTTGTTTTCGGCCCAGGGGAATTTGCCAGAGTCAACGATGGCCCCGGCGATGGTGGTGCCGTGACCACCCATGTATTTGGTTAGCGCATGTACAACAATATCGGCGCCATGCTCGAAGGGGCGGCATAAGGCTGGCGATGCAACGGTGTTATCCACGATCAGCGGCACCCCGTGACGGTGGGCAGCATCGGCGATGGCCTGAATATCGATGATATTGCCCGCAGGATTGCCGATAGTCTCGCAAAACACCGCTTTGGTGTTGTCGTCAATCAGGGCTTCGAGTGCTGCAACGTCGTCGTGCGGCGCGAACTTGACGGTGATGCCCTGACGGGGAAATGTATGGGCAAAGAGGTTGTAGGTGCCGCCGTACAGCTTACTGACAGACACAATATTGTCGCCAGCTTGTGCGATAGTTTGGATGGCATAAGTAATTGCCGCCATGCCCGAGGCCACTGCTAACGCGGCAACGCCGCCTTCCAGGGCGGCGACGCGCTCTTCCAGCACCGCATTGGTGGGATTCATAATGCGGGTGTAAATGTTGCCGGGAACCTTCAGATCAAACAGGTCTGCTCCATGCTGGGTGCTATCGAACACATAAGAAGTGGTCTGGTAGATAGGCACGGCCGCGGATTTGGTGGTGGGATCGGGCTGGTATCCCGCATGGATGGAGAGTGTTTCGAATTTCATGTCTCTAGTCTTTTCCATTGAGTATTGAGAGGGCTGTGACAGTACAGCAATCGTAACGGGCTATTTGATCTAACTATAGAATATTGTTTGATTTCAATATAGCTGATAGTAATAAATGCCGTGAAGGGTTCCAGTCTTGGTACTCTACGGCATCTCATATAGAAAAGCTTGCGTCGCGCTGAATAATATTCGCGACTTGAGGTAGCATTCTAGATATTCCGCAGTTGTATCGTGCCGGGGGGCTCTCCCGTGGTTTTAGAGGCCGTAAATGAAAGTTTGGTTAAAACGGGTACTGATCAGTCTCGTCGTGGTGTTCTTGGTTGCGTTGGTAGGTATTGCAATCTTCCTTCTAACATTTGACCCGAACGCCTATAAAAGCAAGCTCGAGGAAATTGTCTATAACCGATATCAGCGCACCTTGGCAATCAAGGGTGATATCGAGTTATCGCTATTTCCACGGATTGGCTTGTCTGTTCAAGGCGTATCCCTGTCCGATCGAAACAGCACCGATACCTTTGCCTCGCTTGATACCGCGCGGTTTGCCGTCGCCATCTGGCCGCTAATGTCCAATCGCCTGGTGGTTGATCACGTTGCTGTCACCGGTTTCAAGGCATGGTTCATTCGCGACGAAGACGGGGTGTTCAATTTCCGCGACCTGGTCGAGCGCCGGCCGATAACCACGGCCTTGAAGGTGCCAATGGCGCCTGTCGCCGCTTTGACGACGCCGGTGTCCGGCAGTTCGGTAGCGGCACAGCCCACGCAGGCTCCCGAACCTAGAAAAATGCCGGCGGCACTCGCAAGCCATGAGGCATCGGGTACCGATTTCCAGATAGATATCGCCGGGCTTGACTTGAAGAACGGGGAAATTCATCTGTTTGACAAAGTCACGGGCTCGGTGGCACGTATCGTAAAACTGGATGTCAACACCGGACGCATGACGTTTGATCAGGCTTTCGATGTCGCGATGAAAGGCAAGCTTATCGGCGACTTTCCCGTTGCAGACGCCAGTATCGAAGGTCAGGCATTGGTCAAGATCAACCCTGATCAACAAGATTACTCGGCCCAAAAAATCAATGTGCTGGTAAGCGGCAAGCTTGGCGACCTGGAAGCCAAGTCGGCGACGTTGCGAGGCAATCTGGCATATAGCGCTTATTCAGAAATGTTCAGTGCCAGCAATGTCGAGCTTCTGGTGCAGGGCGAACTTACAGGCGATACGCCAGTAAAGAATCTGGAAACCAGCCTGATCGCTCCTCAATTAAAGGTGGATCGCAGCCAGGCCGAATTGCAGGTTGAAAAGCTGGCATATCGCGCCAAAGGAAACCTGCCGGACCAAAGCTTTGATATCGCTTTCGATGCGCCCAGTCTTTCCGTATCGCCCGAAGCGGCCAAAGGCGAACCCGTCTCTGGTACCGTCAAGTTGCGCGGAGAGAATGAGGTATTGGGCGTTGCTTTGGGCTTAAATGGCATAGGCGGCAATGCCCAGAAGTTGAGCCTTAAAGAATTGAAGATAGATGGCGGTTTGAAGCAGGGCGATCGCCTGGTGCAGGTCAATTTGACATCGCCCGCCGCCTGGGATGCTTTCGAGCGTAAAGGGGCCTTATCTGCCATGAAGGGCGACGTCAGAATCGAAGACGCCGCTTTGCCGGGCGGCAGCTTTGAAATTCCGTTCATAGGTAGCCTGCAGGCCGATCTCGTCAAAGACGAAGTCGTTAGCGAAATCAACGCCGTGCTTAGCAGCAGCAAGCTGGATTTCAAATTCTTGGCGACGCATCTGCAAGATCCCAAAATCGGTTTCAACCTGACCGCAGACAAGCTGGATTTCAACACTATCTTTCCGCCCGTAGTACCTAAGGCGCCGGTTGTCCCGGCCAAAGATGGCAGCAAGCCGCCAGCGGAACCTGCGCCCAAAGCGGCAGAGCCCGCTAAGCCCGTGCCAGCCGCTGTTCTGGATTTGTCTTTCCTGGATTCCCTGGACGTCACCGGCAACATTGGTATTGGCGAACTCAAAATAAAGGACGTGCAAGCCAAGCAGTTTGCCGCGGCGCTCAGGGCGGTCGACGGCAACTTGACCATCGCGGGGATTAAGGCCGATTTATACGAAGGCAAACTGGACGGAAAGCTGACTGCGAATTCCAAGAATGTCCTGGGCGCCGACCTGTCGCTTACCAACGTAGCCCTTGAGCCATTGTTGCGGGATTTGTCCGGGGAAGAACGATTGCGCGGCCAAGGTACGGTGAAAATCAAGGTCGATAGCCAGGGCACCACTGTGCCGGCGTTTAAATCGGGCTTGACCGGTGTGGTCCAGGCGCGCGTACGTGATGGCGCCATCAAGGGGATAGACGTGGGCCAAACCTTGAGCGAAGTCAGTGCGGCAGTGCGCAACATGTTTAGCGGTCAATTGCCCGAAGTGGCGACCCGATTCGACTTGGGGCGTCAAACCACTTTCAAAAATTTTGATACGGTCATCGAATTCACCCAAGGGCAGGGAACGATCAAGAAATTGACGCTCGACGCCCCTTTGCTGCGGATATCGCAAGGCACGCCGGCTTCCCTGGACATTGTCAACGAACAGTTGGATCTCAGTATCAATGTTCGCAGTGTCAATACTCAAGATGGCAAAGGGTTTGCCGAACTCAGAAATGTCGCCGTTCCGCTGCGCATTTCCGGGCCCTTCGACAACTTGGGTTATCAGGTGCAATGGAAGGACATTGCCAGCAAGGCTGTGAAGGACGCAGTGCAAGGGGGGCTGATCGACTTGCTGTCCAACCAGGTGGGTAACGCACCAGAAGCACAGGCGTCTCCAGAATCGCCTATTCCTGTGCCGCCAAAGAAACCCATGGACCCTGTAAAAAGCATAGGCGATGCATTAAAAGGATTGTTAGGCCAATGACCTCACCTCTTTATTTTCCTATCGCGGCTTGCAACGGCATCGCCAAACCCGACGCCGCTTCTTACGACAAACGATGGCTAATCGTTGATGATAATGGTGTCTGGTTGACACGAGATCAATGCGAAAAGCTGGCTGATATCAAGGTGGATGTCAGTATGGGCTGCCTGGTTATGCGGGCGCCAGGCATGCTGCGCCTGGATATTCCACTTGATGTGCTGGAAGACGACGACAGTGTGCGCGGACAGGCCCAGGTAGGCGGGCGGCCGGTTGATATTGTGGACGAGGGCGAACTGGTCGCCACTTGGGTGTCCAAGTTCCTGGAGCGCCCTTGCCGACTGGTGAAAGTGCACCCGGACGCAGGCCCTGTATTTTGGCCCCAGCAATAACGCAGGGAATCAGGCGCATCGGCGCCAAGGTTCAGGCGGGCGAAGTCAGGTGCCGGTACTTGGCCATCAGCATGTCCTGGTCTTCGGGATGGTCTAAATCGAACACAATGCACTCAACGGGACATACGACCTGGCACTGAGGTTCGTCAAAGTGCCCCACGCATTCAGTACAGTGCGAGGGTTCGATTTCGTAGATTTCCAGACCCATCGAAATGGCGTTGTTAGGGCATTGCGGCTCGCAGACATCGCAATTGATGCACTCTTCGGTAATTCGCAGAGCCATGATTTTTCCTGCAAAAGCAAACAAATAGGAACAGAGCCTGACAACCCGGCAGGGCTGCAGGCTAAAACACTAGTGTAATGCGCAACGCCAGTCGGCGCTGCATTACCCCTACTTGGATTGTTCTTGTTGTTCGCGGCGAGCCGTTGCTTTGCTGTGCAGCCATCTTTCCACGGAAGGGAATACAAATTTACTGACATCGCCGCCGAACATCGCGATTTCACGCACGATGGTGCCTGAAATGAATTGATATTGATCGGAGGGCGTCATGAACAGCGTTTCGACTTCGGGCAGCAAATGACGATTCATGCCGGCCATTTGGAATTCGTATTCGAAATCGGAAACGGCGCGCAGTCCGCGCACGATGACGCGACCATTCTGCTCGCGCACAAAGTCTTTCAGCAGGCCATCAAAGCTGTGGACTTCAACATTGGGATAATGGCCCAAGACCTCGTGGGCGATTTCTACGCGCTCTTCGACGGAGAAATATGGCCGCTTGGCATGGCTATGCGCGATACCTACTACGACGCGGTCAAACAGGCCTGCTGCGCGGCGAACCAAATCTTCGTGGCCGCGAGTCAGTGGATCGAATGTTCCGGGATAGACTGCAGTAATCATGCGGATTCCGAGTTTTCAAAAGGGAAAGAAGACGGCAAGCCCTCTTGAGCGTCGCCGGACTTAAGCTTATTGCTTTCGTTTATGTCGCGATTATTGACTTTTTTTTGCAATGCAGCAAATCGCAGAAGATGAAAATGTACATGTCCGGCCCGCGATTGGCGCAGAACCTCGAATGAAGCAGGCGCAATGACTGGCGCTTCGGATTCAATATACAGCAAGCCGTCGTCCGATAGAACCGCCGGAAGTTTGTCCCACAGACGGTCTAGCCAGCCCTGGTCAAATGGCGGATCCAGCATGACCAAGTCAAAAGGCGTGTCATTCAGGCGCTCAAGCACTATCATGGCGCTGCCGGCATGAATGCGGATATGTTCAGCTTTCAGGCGGGTTTTTAGGGCGCGCAGGGCGGCAACGGCGGCCGGGTTGCTTTCCACCATTTGCACATGGGCTACGCCGCGCGAAGCAGCTTCAAAACCCAGGGCGCCACTGCCGGCAAACAGATCCAGCACGCGTTTCTGTGAAAAATTACCTGCCCACAAGTGGTGCAGCCAGTTGAATAAGGTCTCGCGCACCCGGTCGGGCGTGGGGCGCAGCCCGGCAGCGTCGATGACGGGTATGGGGGTTCGGCGATAATCACCGCCTACAATACGTACTACATGCTTCTTCATGCGCGGTCTGGGAGCGTTTAGTGGCGTTAATCAAATATATTCGGGTAGTGTAAAACGTATGTTCAGTTTTTTTAAAAGAAAGAAGCCTTCGACTGC